>JACQGT010000399.1 GCA_016199425.1 Chloroflexota bacterium | reverse complement strand
GGTCTTGCCGTTGAGATCGGCCAGTGTCTCCACGCCCGACTCGTTGGCTGCTGCAAACTGGGCCGGGGTGTAGTAGTAGGCTGGTTCGGCAAAGGCGAGCACTTCCTGACGCGCGGTGGTGACGGTCATCGAGCCGACGCTCATATCCCACTGGCCGCCCCAGTTGCCCGCGGTGATCAGATCCCAGTCCGGGGTGACAAATTCGACCTCCACGCCCAGCCGTTTGGCGATCTCTTTGGCAACATCAACGTCAAAGCCGATGAATTCGCCCTGGGGGTTGAGGAAGGATTGGGGTTCGTAGTTGGCGTCGGTGGAAACGCGGATGACGCCATTTTTCATGATTTCGGCCAGCAGATCGTCCGCAGTCGCGGGTGCGGCCTCGGCGCCAGCGCTGGAACCAGCCTGGGGCGGCGCAGGAGCTACACAGGCGCTGAGGAGCAATCCAATCAACAGAAAGAGTGGTAGCAGATGTTTCATTGGCTATTCTCCTGGGTTGGGATGAGAAATGACGAGTGGGGGATCGGTTCCCTGTACGATAGTGTATTCAGGGCAGAAGCGCAAATTCACACGAGGCTGGGCTGGGATGCTCTTGCAAGCTCCTGCAACAGGCGGCCTTTCGCGGTGGCGCTGAGAATTTCGGAGCCGGTGATGGCCTGCCGGATTGCCGATTCGCTGGCTTCGGGACGCCTTTCCGATCCGGGGATGGCCTGTGCGCTGCGGACTTCCTGAGCGACCCGGGCGCGCAGGTAGAGCAGGTGATTGAACTGGGCGTCGCAGGCCGGAATAGGGGGCGGGTAGTCGTGAATCTCCGCGTGGATGCGTCTGCGCTCTTTTTCCAGTTCTGCCGCAACCGCATCGCGCAGGGAATGGTACTGGTCTGGCTGTCGCATCGATCTCTCCTTTCCAACGAGTCAGGGCGCAAGAGAGGGGGCGATGCGCGCCGTCTGCTGCCCCCAGCCATCGCCCGAGAAGGACTCCTGCACGCAGCGGGCAAAGAGCCAGGTGGTTACCCGTTCTGCCTCCAACTCCAACAGGGCAGCCATGCGCTGGCAGAGACCGCGCGGGCCGGCTTCCAAGCGGTCCAGGCAGTTGAGCATATGCTGGCTGGCGTCGTAGGCCGGATCGCCCACGTAGGGCTTGGGATCGATAACCAGCCACGGCTGCCGTTGGGCGGCCAGCACATTATCCCCGTGCAGGTCTGTACAGAGCAGGACGTGGCGGTCAGATGTCCCAGCGTAGGAGCGGAAGATCTCCAACCCGGCCCGCACCAGCCCGCTGTCCACTGTGTCCGGGTTGCGTTCCGCATTTTCTGCCAATTCGTCGCCCCATTCGTCGCACATAGACTGGAGCGGTCGGAAGGAATGACCGGGCGACGGCTCTTTCCACAGGCGGCGCAGCAGATGGGCAATCACTTCGTCCTGCTCCGGTTCGGGTAATGTCTGCTTCAAAGATGTGCCGGGCGTGCAGCGCTCCAGCAACAGAACGCAGGTGTCATCGGTGATGTGCGCGTCGTACAGGCGCACCGCGCCGTCGCCATCCCAGAAGCGCAGGGCATCGGCCTCGTGTTCGCCCTCGCTGTGGCGGACACCCATCTTCAACACCAGATCGTCGCCGTCCGCGTTGCGGGCCGGGGCCACCCACGAACACATCCCGCCCGGATCGTAGGGCGCGCCCAATGTCAGCGACCAGCGCGCGGTCAACTCGGCGACGCGTGCGGGCAGGTGGGCGATCCAATTCCGCCATTTGTCGTTGTCCGGGTCGGCCGCGTACTCGGCCAGGGTGCAAGGGATGGGGAGTTGGTCAACGGTAGCTGCACCGTCGTCTTTCCGTCTAAAGATTGGGATGGGCGATGACAATCAATCTCTCCTGACTTTAGCATCGATTTGTTCAGCGTACATACGGCGAAAAGCACTTGGTTCTACTCTATTGGCAAGCGCTGTATTGATCAACTTTGCGTTTTCGCGGGGGCTGTACAGGGACGTATCCACTTCGAAATCGTACACACCCCAGGTATGCACACCCTCTAGCAGATGTGACCGTCCCTCGCCGATTCTACGATTGCCGCGCTCGCCCTCTCGGCGCTCCAATTCCACAAGCGGACAATGCACCCCCACAAAAAAGACGTCGAACGGGGCGAGTAGTCTCACGCAATCGTCAAGCCACGCCTGAAACTCAATGACGTGTTCCACAATCAGGGGATTGCCCGCGCCTGCAAGGGCAGCGATGCAGCGGTGAAAACCATCAAAGAAGCGTGGCCGGATCACCTGCCACGCCCGTTCGCCCTCCAGCGTATTCCGATCCACTTCTGGCAAGATGTTTGCCTCGACCAGTTGATCTGATGAGAAGTAGAAGTACGGATAGTCAAACACTTGCTGCAATGCTCGACAAAGCGTTGTTTTCCCCGAAGACGACGCCCCGTTCAAGAAAATGATGCTTGTGCTGTGTATTGGGTCCATTAGATCTCCGGCAGTGGATTATTTCTTCGTCTTCGTTACCTGTTCCGAAACCTGCGCCACCCGAAACTCCACAATCGCACGGATCAGGTCGAGTGGCATCGGTTTGTCGAGAGGAAACTGGGCGGTCCCCTTTGCGCTTGCGTAGAGAGATAGTTCTTCCGCAAAGGCTTCCAGCGCGAAGGATTTACGCCGCACTGTACTAGCTGACTGGTCGATTGACGCGCACGAGCTTACCTGATAACGGGGTATGAGTTTGGATCGCTTCGTCAATGCGACGTGCTTGCCCCACAAAGTCGAGATCAGTCGTGCAGATAATAATGCCTGCATGTTGCGTAACTTGTCGATGCAGTCGAATAAAATGTTTGCGATTGATCGTCAGAATAATACGCTGCTCTGTGCCTGCTGCCAGCAAAACTTCGGCATCCGGATATTCCTGATTAGCTTTGCCTGTCTCCTGAATGGTAAGTACGTTGTGACCAAGCCGTCTCAATTCTTCGACGACAGGAAGAGGAAAGTTTTCATTGGAGTATAAGTGCGCCATACCCGCTATGCCGTCTCATTCTCGACAATCTGTTGTTCGATGTCTGTTTGATGAGTCCGGTAGTATGCCCACGCGTTGACTAAATCTTCGGAGCGAAGTGTCGGGTACATTCCCAATAAGTCCGCCTCTGTCGCGCCCAATTTGCGGTATTGGACCAGCACCCAGACAGGGATGCGCGTTCCCTCCACCCGAGGTTCCCCGCCACAGACCTCCGGTGTGCTGATGATTCCAGGTGTGACACCGCTCAAATCACGGGCGAGCAACTGGAGAAACTGGAATTTCTGGGTCTGAGTCATTTCGCCTAGCAATTGCTCGGCCTGTTGGATTGCTGTCATCTCATCACCCCGAAAAATCAAAAACGATTTCTGACTGTCGTTTTGCGATTTGCGCCTCTTTCGTATGTCAATTCTATTCTTGACCTTTCGTCCTGTCAACCACCGCAAACTTGCGCGTCAATCGTCACTTCGCCGTATCGGGCTGATGCACCGCGCCCAACGTCGCGGCCAGGGCATAGAATCGCTCGGCCTCGGCCTGCTCGCCCAGCAATTCGTGGGAGCGGCCCATATTCAGATAGAGCGAGGGGTAGAAGGACTGCACCCGCTCGTCATTCACCGCTTCGGCCCGGACCAGCGCTTCCCGGTTCCAGCGGAAAATCTCTTGGGTATCGGTTA
Organism: Chloroflexota bacterium; assembly: GCA_016199425.1. Taxonomy (GTDB): domain Bacteria; phylum Chloroflexota; class Anaerolineae; order Caldilineales; family Caldilineaceae; genus JACQGT01. The sequence goes on along the minus strand of JACQGT010000399.1, from coordinate 1,378 downwards.
CGCTCCGCGCCACGTAGTGCGCGGCGATGCAGACTTCGTAGTCGTCCTGGGCCGCCTCCCACGCCTGCGCATAGAGCGCGTAGGCATCGGCGCGCCGACCTTCCATCTCGACCCGACTACCAGCCATACATAGAGCAATGACGGGGTTATGCGTGTCCATTTGTGGAGAACCGGTATTGGATATTGGGCATTGGGCAGCCACGCGACGTCGTCAATACCCAATATCCAATACCCACTATCCCACATCCCGTGTGGGATAGTTGTGGGATATGTGTGGGATACTCAGTCGGTCGCCAATTTGCCCCGCATCCGCACATACTGCGCGTAGTCAACCGGAACCCGGCGGCGGATGTACTCCCACGTCAACGGGACCCGGCGCTGGGCCTCCACAATGCGGTCGGTGATGCGCAGGTGAAAGGCGTCCGACCCCGCACCGCTGCCGTAGCTCACCACCAGCACGTTCTGGCCTGGCTCGGCCACGTCCAGAATGGCGGTCAACCCCACAAGCGACGAACCCGCGTAGGTGTTGCCGATTTCGCCCACCAGCAGCCCCGCCTGCCACTGCTCCTTTTTGAAGCCCAGCGAAGCCATCGCCCGCACGGGAAATTTGATGTTGGGCTGGTGGAAGACCACGTGATCGTAGCTTTCCGGCGTCGTTCCCATCGCTTCCAGCATCTCCTCTGCGGCAGGGATGACGTGGCCGAAGTAACCCGGATCGCCGCTGAAACGCTCGGCGTGGCGGGGGAAGTGGCTGCCAGGCCGCCGCCAGAAATCGTTGGTATCGGTGACGTAGCTGAGGGTGCGCTCAAAGACGGCCACCGCTTCGTCCGCCGGGCCAAGCAGAAAGGCCGCGCCCCCTGCGCCCGCGGTATATTCCAGCGCATCGCCGGGACGGCCCTGGGCGGTGTCCATCCCAATCGCCAGAGCGTAGGCGGCCATCCCGCTGCCCACAAAGCCGATCCCCGCCTGCATGGCCTCTGTGCCGGCCTTACAGGCAAACTGCCAGTCTGCGGCCTGGGTGGCCGGTGTGGCGCCGATGGCTTCGGCCACAATCGCGCCTGTGGGTTTGACCGCATAGGGGTGGCTCTCGCTCCCCACCCAGACGGCGCGAATCAGCTTGGGATCGATCTGGGCACGGGCCAGGGCATTGCGCGCCGCCTCGATGCTCATCGTCGCTGTGTCCTCGTCCAGCCCCGGCACTGACTTTTCCTTCACCGGACTTTCCTCGTTGCCTTCGCTCCAAATCCGGCTGATCTCCGACCCCGGCAGGCGGAAGCGGGGCACATACGCGCCATAGCCGACAATGCCGACGGGGATGATTGGTTGGTTTAGCATACGGTCTCCTCGCAAAAGAAGGTATTGGGTATTGGATATTTCG
>JACQGT010000393.1 GCA_016199425.1 Chloroflexota bacterium | reverse complement strand
TGATCCAGGGCGAAAGCCCGGCGGCGCTCAATTCCAATATCTACTTCGACGATGTGTCGATTTATGTAGATGGCGTCGCTATGACGAGTTGTTACTAACCGATTTCGTTGTTGGGTGCTGTAGCGTCTCTCCGAGCATCGGTTATGACTGAGTGACAATAGATTGACAATACAAAGACCCTCGTTCGGTTGAACGGGGGTCTTTGTATTGATACCCGGATCCTTTTGTGTCTTTGTGGTTCAGATCAATCCCGGCCCGTTCTGCCGGTGAAAGGCCGACCAGCGGCGGGCAAAGTCGCGCAAGCGGTCCTGCACCAGCCGGTTGATCGTCCCCTCCGCGTAGACGCCTTCGCCATCCGCCACGCCCGCGGCCACGCCGGTGAGCAGTTCGATGCCCTCGTCGATGTGGGAAATGGGGAAGATGTGGAACTGCCCGGCCGCCACCGCCGCCACCACTTCCTGGCGCAGCATCAGATGGCGCACGTTTGTGGCCGGGATCAGCACCCCCTGCTCCCCGGTCAGTCCCCGCCGCTGGCAGATGGCGAAGAAGCCTTCGATCTTCTCGTTCACCCCGCCGATCACCTGCACATTGCCAAACTGATCCACCGAGCCGGTGACAGCGTAGGATTGGCGGATGGGCGCGCCGGCGATGGCCGAGAGCAACGCGTAGAGTTCGGTGGAGCTGGCGCTGTCCCCGTCCACCCCGCCGTAGCTCTGCTCGAAGACCAGCCGGGCGTGGAGCGAAAGGGGGAAGTCCACGGCGTAGCGGGCGGCCAGAAACGAGGCCAGGATCAGCACCCCTTTGCTGTGGCTCGGCCCGCTCATCGCCACTTCTCGTTCGATGTTCACAACTTCGCCCCGGCCAATCGTCACCCGCGCGGTGATGCGGCTGGGTTGGCCGAAGGTAAGGCTGCCCAATTGCATGACTGACAGTCCGTTGATCTGCCCGACGGCAGCGCCCGCGGTTTGCACTCGGACGGCACCGTCGAGGATCGACTCCTGGCTGCGCTCGGGGATACGCCAGGCCCGGTAGCGCTGGGCTTCCAGGGCCTGCTCCACGTGGGCCAGTTGGATGAGATCGTCCCCGGCTTTGCCCGCAAAGTAGTCGGCCTCTTGCAGCAGGTCCACCACCGACGCTACCCGCATGGAGAGTTTGCCCGCGTCCGCAGCCACCCGCGCGCACTGGTCGATCACACGGGCCGTGGCCTCCCGGTCCAGATGGCGCAACTCGCGGCTGGCTGTCATCGAACCGATGAGCCGGGCAAAGAGCATCTGATTCTCCGGCGTGCGCTCGATCTCTTCGTTGAAGTCAGCCATCACTTTGAACAGTTCGTCGAAGTCCGGGTCCGACTGGCTGAGCAGGTAGTAGAGGTCGCGGTCGCCCAGCAGGGCCACTTTGAGGCGCAGTGGGATCGGCTGCGGCTCCAGGGAGACAGCGTTGGCCTGGCTAAGCATCTGTCCCGGCGTTTCGATACGAATGGTTTCGGCGCGCAGGGCGCGCTTCAGCCCTTCCCAGGCAAAGGGTTGGGAGAGCAACTTCAGGGCGTCGATCATCAGATAGCCGCCGTTGGCCATGTGCAGCGCGCCGCATTTGATGTGGGTGAAGTCGGTGATCAGCCCGCCCATGTGGGGCACGTACTCCACCCGCCCCACCAGATTCTGATAGGCCGGGTTGTCCTCGTAGATGACCGGCGCGCCGGTACGCCCGCTGTGATCCACCAGCAGGTTGACCCGGTAGCGGACGAGGTGATCGCTGTTACCGACCGGGGGCGCAAAGGGCTGGCTCTCCTGCGACTCGCTCTCCTCGCCGCGCAGAAACATCGGCAGATTTTCGACAATATCCGCCTGGGCCGCGTCCAGATAGTTCTGCACGGCAGGCTGGGGCGCGTAGTGTTCGTGCAGTTCGTGGAAGAGAGGGTCTATTGTAACGTGGGCCAGTTCCTCGTGGAAGGCCTGCAACTCCTTGCGCAGCTCCCGTTCCCAGCGGGGGAGTTGGATCACCACCCGCTGCAGCTTTTCCTGCATCTCTTCGATGGCGGCTTTGAGCGCGTCCTGCTCCGCCTGGGCCATCTGCTGAAACTCCTCGGTTTTCAGCACTTCGCCGTTGCGCACGGGGGCAAAGATCAGCCCGTTGGGTGTGCGCAGCAGATTCAGCCCTTTGGTGACTGCCTCGGTCTGTAAACGGGAGAACTCCTCATCCTGGCGCTGCTGGTAGGTGGACTCCACGGCCTGACGGCGCACCCGATAGTCGTCGGTCTCGAAGGCGGCGGGCAGAACCGTGCGCATTTCGTCCAGCAATTCGTCCATGGCCGCGCGCAATTGGGGGCCGCCGCCCGCGGGCAATTCCAGCGCCACGGGCCGGTGGGGTTCCTGGAAGTTGTAGACGTAGCACCAGTCGGAGGGAGGCGGGTCGTCGGTGGCCTGCTGGGTGAGATAGTCACGCACGACGGTGTGCTTGCCGGTGCCGGGGCTGCCCAGGGCAAAAATGTTGTAGCCGGGGTGGCGGATGCCAATGCCAAACTCCACCGCGGCCACGGCGCGCGCCTGGCCGATGATGTCGGAGATGGGTTCCAACTCGGCGGTGGTGGCGAAGGCGAATTGGGTCGGGTCGGTGCGGGTGTTGAGTTGGGTGAGCTTCAGGGCTGGGACGGGTGTCATGGCGGGCCTCGCGTGGGTGGCGGATTTTGGGTGGTGCGTCAAGTGTAGGATACACCGTTGGATAGGGGGAGCGCAAGAGGGATGATGGGGGTGCTTGCGACGGATAGCGTCGGAAACCCGTTCGAGCAGCATTTTCGGGTCGCTGAGTCCTGGTTTTCATCTCGTTGACGATAACGACATCGGATTGTATACTGCATTTGTCGGGCTGAACGAGCGATCTCGGGTGATGGTACTAGACCAGAAATCGTCTACTATTAACAGCAAATGAGGAATCAATGGCAGAATATATTTATCCTACCCGAGTAAATGATAGGGATCCATGGCTAAAAGTCATGCTTGATAAGTGGGAGGCCTCCAACCGGCCACGGTTATGTTTCCCCTGGATATTGTTTGATGTCAACACGATTTCAGACCACTCTTTTTGGTTGTACATGTATTATAGCTATAACCAATCAGATATTCCGTCACTTAAAGGAGTGATCGAATACAGAATTTATGTGTCCAATTGGGGGCATAGTAAATTTGATGGACCAGATGTTTACCGAGCAAGATTTCACGAGCCGGGAAAAATTTGGTTTCTGTGTGAGCGGTTTGAAAAGATATGTAAAATCAATAACGAACAGCTAGGCTTGCCTGATTTTGTCCATAAATACAACAAAAGACTTGGTTCTACAATACGTAACAGCATACCGCCGGTGGTATGTAAGGCTAAATTGAAGATAATCAATAGTTACGGAGAAATCGCCTAACATACGGTTGACCCTGATCGGTCTTACTCGATCAAATCTTTAACCACTCCAGACAAAAAGAGAGGGAGTGCGGTGGAAATCGCACTCCCTCTCTTTTTGTCTGGTGCCCCCGGTCCGACTTGAACGGACACGTCCTAAAGGACACAGGCCCTCAACCTGCCGTGTATGCCAATTCCACCACGGGGGCGAACAGAAGAAAGTATAGCCCATCCGCCTGGAAAAATCAAAGATCGCAACCCGCTTTTTGCACAAGAAGCGGTAAGTACGGGCACGATATATTGTGCCCGTACTGCGCTATCGTCGGCACGATTCCGGGAATCGG
>JACQGT010000360.1 GCA_016199425.1 Chloroflexota bacterium | reverse complement strand
CGGACTTCGGACTTCGGACTTGCGTCTGTGCCAGGTGTCGGCCTGGGGGTCCATATAGGCGTCAAAGTCGGCCAGGACCGCTGCAAAACGGGCCAACCACTCCTCGTCGGACGCGGCCTGGTTGAGCAGTTCCTGGCGCGCGCTGCGCAGAAACTTCACCGGGTTCTGGTTGACCCTGCGCCACAACTCTTCGTCCAGAGAAGAGAAAAGCGACTGCGCGGCGGGGTTCCAACTCCACCAGAGATTGTAGGCCAATTCTTGCAGGCGGGAGATCGTTTCTGGCAACTTGGGAAAGACAGATATGCGTCCGAGAATATTCATAGAACCTCCAAAACGGGATGAACGCCAGCGACAAAGAGAGGACGCAGATTTTCATGATTTTAAGTGATCAGCGCAGATCAATTCAGATCATAAGAATCTGCGTCCACTCTTGTATCCGCTATCCGCAAATTCTGTGATCCGCGTTCTATTTTCAGCAACCGGTTGCACCCGGACCTGTTCGGATTGTACTCGACGACGCGCCTTTGCGCCAATTCCACGGTCTGCCGGGTATTTGGTTTCGTCCTGAAATCTGTGCTACCGTAAAGAAAATTTTCACCGCGGAGACGCGGAGTGCGCGGAGGAATTCAGGAGAGAAAATGTAGGTGCAGTTTGCAACCGCACCTCTGCCGGCTACAGATTCCGCGCTGTCGTTGACCGTTGCAGAATGCAGGAGAAAATCTCCGCGTTTCCTCCGCGCCTCCGCGGTGAAACTCTTCTTTTTTCTCTGGAGTCATCTGTGCCCCGTCTTCGTTCTGCCTGGCCTTTCTTGACAATTCTGCTTCTCTCCACGCTGCTGATCGGGCCGCTGTGGGAGATTCCCGGCCTGCCCAACAGCGCGGACGGCCCCCTGCATTTGCATCGCAGCGCGGCGATGGCCCGCGCCTTCGCCGCCGGTCTCTTCTGGCCGCGCTGGTTTCCCGAAGTCTACGCCACGCTGGGCGCGCCCACCTTTCACTACTACAGCCCGCTTTTCTATTGGCTCACGGCTGCTCTGCGCAGCGGGGGGCTGGCCCTGGACGCCGCGGCCAAGACAGTTCTCTCGTTGCTCTTTCTGCTTTCCGCTCTGGCGGCCTATGCCTGGCTGCGCGGTGTCCTGAGCTTGTCGAAGGGCCGTCTGCTCGCTTCCCTCCCCGCGTTGATTGGGGCGATCCTCTTTCTCACCCAACCCTCTATTTTTCGGGAATTCTATTTTCAGGGGGATTATCCCCAACTGCTCGCCATTCTTCTGCTCCCCATCTGTCTGTGGGCTTTCACCGCGCTGGGCCAGGAAAATCGCCGCCTCTACTGGCTGCTGGCACCCCTGGCGTTGGCCCTGCTCGTTCTGGCCCACAACCTGACAGCGATGATCGGTGCGCTCTTTCTGGCCGTCTACTGGCTGCTCCTTCTGGTCCACACGAGGGAGTGGCGGGGCTTCGCACGGGGGGCCGTGGCCGCGCTTGTGGCCGCGCTGCTCACTGCTTTCTTCTGGATGCCCGCGCTGGGCGATGTGGGGCTGGTGCAGGTGCAGAACTTGCAGCAGGACTTTTTCAACTATCGCCAATACTTTCTTAGCTGGGCTGAGCTGATTTCACAAACCCGCGCTTTTGACCAGCGGGCCGCCAATCCGCCCTTTCCCCACGCGCCGGGCTGGGCTGGCTGGCTGGCGCTCGTTGCCGGGTCTGGCGTTGCGCTCTTTCGCTGGCGGGATGCAACCCGGCAGTGGGCCGCTGTCCGCTTTTGGGGGTGGAGCGGCGCAGGGCTGGCCTTTGCGTTTCTGCTCCTGACTCTGCCCGTCAGCGCCCTCCTGTGGGAAAACCTGCCGGGGCTGGACCTGCTCCAGTTCCCCTCCCGCTTTCTCCCCTTGGCCGCGCTGGGGATTGCGCTGGCCGGCGCGGCTGTCATCGGGGGCATCTCCCCTGTCTGGCGGGGACGGGTGGCCCTTCTGGCAGCGCTGGGCATTCTGGCCGGGACAGCCGTCTTTCTCTTTCCTCGCCACCCCTTTCTGCGCTTCGAGACGATCACCCCGGCGCAGACGGTGCAGGCCGAGCGGGTCAATCACCTGTGGGGCATGACCAGCGGCAACGAATTCCTGCCCCGCTGGGCCAGCCTGTCCAACGCCACCGGACAAGCGGAGCGCCTGGCCTCATCCGTCGAGCTGGCCTGGGAGACGCCACACCGGGCCGCCATCCGTAGGGAGGCAAGCGCGAACGGTTCGCTCGTCCTGCCCATCCACTATTTCCCTGCCTGGGAGGTGCAAGCCGGGGGCGAGCTTGTACCGACACGTCCGACAGATGACGGGCTTCTGGCCGTTGACGACGTGCCGGAAGGTGAGCAACTCTCGCTGTTCTGGGCGGGTACCGAGTGGCAGGGGTGGGGGGAGAAAATTTCCCTGGCGGGCCTGCTCCTCTGGCTGCTGCTCGTCGCCAGTGCGCCGAGACGAACGCCGGTTGAGCAGCGCAGCGTGTCGAAACCAAGCGAGTCTCGGCGCACTGGCGACAACGAAGCTGGCTGGCTGGCAGTTGTTGGGGTTTTGCTTTGCCTGTGGGCGGGGCGGCAGGCGATTGTATGGAGCGGGGTGGGCTGGTTGCAGCCCGCATCACCGCCGGGGAGTGTCACCAGTGCAAAGAATCCGTTGTTTGTGACGCTGGGCGAACCCGGCGTAGATCAGGTGTTCCTGCTGGGTTGGGATCCCCTCTTCTGGGGCGAGATTCGACCGGGCGATGGGATGGGAGTCCGTCTCTACTGGCAGCCCGTTGACGCGGTTCACCAGCCCCTGCACAGTTTTCTGCATCTCTATTCGCCGGACCGTAAGCAATCCTGGGCTATCGTCCAAAATCAGAATCCCGGACGCATTCCCACCACATCCTGGCTCTCTGCTCTCTATTACGTGGATGATCTGACGCTGGCCGTGCCGCCAGACCAGCCGCCGGGAAATTTTGCCCTGGCCGTGGGGCTGGTGACGGAAGAGGGGGAGCGGTTGGCGGTGGAGGGCGGGAGCGACGGGCTGGTGGAGATTGGGAGAGTGGAGATTACCCCCCTGCACGCCGGGCGCAGCCCACTCAGCCCGGCTGTACCCGTCCAGACCGCAGTTGGCGATTCCATCCGTCTGCACGGCTACGATCTGTTGCCCGCACCCGGCGGGCCTATCCTGCGCACCTATTGGGAGG
>JACQGT010000032.1 GCA_016199425.1 Chloroflexota bacterium | reverse complement strand
GCCTCGCCCCACGTGGCCGGTGCGGCCGCGCTGCTCTGGTCGGCTGCGCCCTTTCTCATCGGCCAATTGGACGAGACCGAGCAGATTCTCATGAAAAGCGCCACGCCTGTGCCCCACAACGGCTGCGAGGAAGGGCCGATACCTGTCTCGCCCAACAATACCTACGGCTATGGACGGCTCAACGCGTCGGCCGCGGTCTCTATGGCCCTGCATTCAGGCGTGATTACGGCAACGGTGAACGGCGTCGTCGGGCCGCTGGCCGGGATAACCGTTACGCTGACAGACAGGCAGACCGGGGCGGTGTGGATGGGCCAGAGCAACGGGGCAGGGCAGGTTGTCTTTGCCCGTATCTATCTGGGTGACTACACGCTCTCTGCCATGCGCGGCAGCATTGGGGATGAAATGCTTATCTCGATTCAGGGGGATGAGCAGAAGCAGGTGATGCTGCGACTGGCAAAGACCTACTACTTCCCCCACATACTCGCGCCGGAGACAGTTCCGTAGGGTAGGCGCACGCTGGAGATTCGGGGAATCGTAGGGATGCTGCTTGCTGCACCCGGAGGTGGGCGCAGCAAGCAGCGCCCCTACGGTATTTCTATCAATTGAGGGCTGACACGACACTAGCCCAGGGTACGCGCTCCTACAGCCGGTCAGCCGGCACAAGTGGATAATGGCTGCATCTCGCGAGTCAGGCGTTCAAGCAGTAGTTGACGAAATACAATCAATGATATGAACCACTCATCCCTTTCCACTCCGCACAATCCAGTCGTGATGGCCCCCGGCTACCGGGACGATGCCTCCGTCTTTGCCCGTTTCGTCGACTATCTGCGCGGGCAGAATTTCAACACCTTTCCGATGACCCTGGCCCCCAGCGATGGCCGCGTGCCGTTGGAAGCCCTGGCCTCCCAGGTCTCCGATTTTGTCGAGCAGAGCTTTGCACCGGAGCAGCGGTTGGATTTTGTGGGCTTTAGTATGGGTGGGGTCGTACTGCGCTACTACCTGCAGAGGCTGGGTGGGTTGGCGCGCGCCCAGCGCTTTGTAACCCTGGGGACGCCCCACCGGGGCACGTGGATAGCCTATGGCAGCAACCGTCCGGGTGTGCGCCAGATGCGTCCGGGCAGCGCCTTCTTGCGCAATCTGGCTGAAGATGCGGACCGATTGGGGAAGATCAGCTTTACGTCCATCTGGACACCCCTTGACCTGACGATTGTGCCGGCCCGCAGTTCCGCCATTGATGTGGGGCGGCACGAACGGGTGCGCATTCCCCATCACCGGGCGCTGGTCACCAACCGCCGCTCGTTGGAACGGGTGGCTGCGGCCCTGCGCGAGACAGTGGGACAGTGGGACAGTGGGACAGTAGGACAGTAGGACAGTAGGTCAGTCACTGTTTCACTGTCTCACTGTTTCGCGCAGGCGATTCAGGCGATAGACGCCAACGGGAGTCTGGCGGCCTTTGACTGTCCGGTTGCCCAAAGCGGTCAGATCGGCCATTTCTGGCGGGAGCAGGCGGGCGGTGCTTTCGCTCAGAGTAATTGTATTGTCGTCCGCGTCCTCTTGCAACCGTTTCGCTAAATTCACTGCGTCGCCGATGGCTGTGTAGTTCATCAATTCCGGTGTGCCGATGTTGCCCACAACAGTTTCTCCTGTGTGGATACCCACCCGCACATTGAGAGCCGGTTGATGTTTTGCCCCCCAGGCCACGACACTATCGCGAATGGCAAGCGAAGCCCGGGCAGCGCGCAAGGGGTGGTCGGGCTGGGGCACAGGCGCGTTGAAGAGCGCCATCACCCCGTCGCCCAGATATTTGTCAATGGTTCCCTCTTCGGCCAGGATGGCGGCTGTTACCAGAGCCAGATGGTCGTTGAGGATCTTCACAACCCGATCCGGTTCCAGATCGTGGGAAAGCGGCGTGAAATCGCAAAAATCCATGAAAAGCACTGTAGCAATTTGGCGCTCTCCGCCTAAACTGGGGAGTGTGGGGCTGGCCAGCAGGCGATCCACCACCGGAACAGCCATATAACGGCCAAGAATCGTACGGATTTTGTCGTGGGCTATCTGTAGCTCCTGTTGAAGGCGCACGTTCTCCTGGCGCAGACGGCTCTTTTCCAGGGTCTGGCGAACGCGCACCCGCACATTTTTCAGGGTGAAGGGCTTGCTGACGAAATCATCGGCACCGTCCAACATCGCCTGTACAACCAGGTTTTCGGAGGAGAGTGCGCTGGCCATAATCACGCCGGTCACTTTGTCCTGTTCGCGCAACTTGCGCAGCACGGCCATGCCATCCATGTGGGGCATCACCACATCGAGCAGAATCAAGTCCGGCGCAGATTCGGCCACGCGTTCCAACGCCTCCTGGCCGTCGGATGCCTGAAGGATCTGGTAGCCATCGGCTTGCAAAATTTTTCGGATCAGTTGCAGCGTGTCCGGCTCATCGTCCACCAGCAGAATACACGAGGCTTTGTGAGATTGGCTCATTACGGTCATTCCTTCCCAATCGGCGGAGGCAGGGATGAATCCCGCGTCTGACATTGAGAGGTCGCCTCAGCGACCGGGGATGGGCATCCCCAGCGCCTGCGGGCGCTTCTTGATGTCAGGCACCGAATTCATCTGTGGCGGGCAGATGAGCGCCCAACCGAGTTTGGACACACCCTATACAGTAGCAGAAGCGAGCGAATTTTGGAACTCTGGACACTACTGAGTCTGCTTATGATTTTATTGATTGCTGTGGCGCTGGGCGTCAGGCTTGCCCGCGTGCACAGAAATTGGGAAGAACAGGTGCAGGCAGTCTCCGCAGAATCCGACGCGCTGAACTCTGAGTTGGAGAGCAATCACAACCAGATGCGCTTTCTGGGTGATTTCGCCCGTCAATTTAACGGCGAGATGAGTTTCGCCGAAGGCATCAATGTTGGTCTCGAAGCCCTCTGGCATCTGCCAGAAATCGATTCGGTTGCCGTTTTGCTGGGTGAAGACGAACTCGGCCCCTTCCGGTACGTGGGAATCCGCGGGGTCGACGATCCCTTTGCCTTTCTGGGCAAAGAGTGTCCTTTCCCCCTGTGGGGAACCCTGGCCCATGCCCTGGTCCATCGGCCTGCTCTGGGCGAGTTGGACTGCCTGTCCATCAACAATATACTCAGCGAAGGCAAACCCCTGCCAGAAGAGTTCCCCTGGCTTCCCGCGCAGGGAAGCCTGCTGGTTGTGCCCCTGCGCGGACGAGGCAGGACAATCGGTTCTGTCATTCTCTACAGCAAGCGTACAGGCGCATATCAAGACGAGAACCGCGAGCGTTTTCTCTATGCAATCGTGGGGTATATGGAACGCGCTCTGCTCGAAACCAGAATCCACGAGCAATCCGTGCGCTGGGTGCGCCATTTGGTCAGCTTGCAGTTGTTGACACGGACAATGGCAAGGATCGACAGTGTAGAGGGGATGCTGCACGTTTTGCGTGAGGAATCCGCCGATATGTTTGGGGTGGTATCCGTCCATCTTTTCTTGCATTCTGCCAACACAGCGACCAATGAGTATGCAACCTTCCGCCTCTATTCAGGCCCCCACATCAGCCAGCCAGAAGATCGCTTTGTCCGTTCCCCCGATCTCCGGCAGCTACTCTCTTGGGTCATGGAAGCGGAGCAGCCCCTATTCATCGATCCATTGGAGACCATTCAAAGCCCGGATGCCCTCTACTACCGAGAAAACGGCCACGGCGTGCTGGCGCCTGTTTTGGGGACACAGAAGACGGGCGGGGGCGTGCTGCTGCTGTTGGTGCCGGCAACGGCGCGCCCCTTTGATGAAGACGATCTGATTGTTGTTCGCACCATTGCCAACAGCGTATCAGTTGCCATGGGTCATCGTAAGCTTACCAGTTTGGCCGATCCTACTCTGGTGTGACGTAGGCCGCGGTGATTCCCCCGTCCACAGTAAACGTTGAGCCGGTGACAAAGGAGGATTCGTCCGAAGCCAAGAAGAGTGCGGCGTGAGCGATCTCCACTGCTTCGCCAAAGCGCCCCATAGGGATGTGGACCAGACGGCGTTGGCGCTTCTCGTCCGTGTTCAACACTTTCATCAGCATTTCTGTGCGCAATGGGCCGGGACAGATGGCATTCGCCCGGATGTTTTCCCGTGCATGGATGATAGCCAGCTCCCGTGTCATAGAAAGGACACCACCTTTGCTGGCCGTGTAGGCCAGTTGGGGCGTGGCTGCGCCCAAAAGGGCCACAAACGAAGCCACATTGATGATGGAGCCGCCTCCGCTGCGGCGCAGGGCGGGAATGCCGTGTTTGCAGCCGAGAAAAACCCCTTTCAGGTTGATATTCATCGTCAGGTTCCAGATGGCCTCTTCGGTATGCACCGCGTCGTCGTCGGCCGCGTGCATAATGCCTGCGTTGTTGAAAAGCACATGCAGCCCGCCAAATTCGTCTTCCGCCGCTGCCACCATCGCCCGACAATCCGCATCCTTCGACACATCCGCGCGCACAAAGATAGCCCGGCCACCCTGTGCCCGCACCCGAGCAACGCTCTCCTCGCCGCCCGCCACATTGACATCCACCACCACCACGCCCGCGCCCTCCTGGGCAAAAAGCAGAGCCGATTCGCGGCCAATCCCGCTGCCTGCGCCGGTGATCAGTGCAACTTTTCCTTGCAAACGCATCGTTTGTGCCCTTTCGTTCTGTGTATTGTGCTTTGTCAAATCTTGTAGAGAAATCGGATGAAGTTCGTACAATCGTAGGGGCGCAGCAAGCAGCGCCCCTACAGGTGATTTGTCCATTTGGAGTAACTGCTCAGGACTAGCGCCGGTTAAGCGGTGTCCTGAGCCTGTC
>JACQGT010000031.1 GCA_016199425.1 Chloroflexota bacterium | reverse complement strand
GCTGTGGTCGAAGCTGCTGGGGTCAAGGACATTTTGTCCAAGTCTCTGGGTAGCGACAACATTCTGAATGTGGTGCAGGCGACTTTTGAAGCAATGAAGCAACTCCAGAACTACGAAGTGGAGGCTGGTCGCCGGGGCGTTGCTCCGGAGCATCTGGCTCCCTTCTGGCATCGAGGAGAAAAAGCGAATGGCTAAGAAAATTCGTGTGACACTGGTCAAAAGCCCGATCGGATATGAGAAGAGCCAGAAGGCGACTGTACGCGCTCTGGGCTTGACAAAAATATCTCAAACGGTGGAAAAGGACGATTCTCCGGCGGTGCGCGGTATGATTGCCAAAGTCTCCCATCTGCTTGAGGTCAACGAAGAATAGGTGAACCGCTCGACAGCTTCCGTTTTTGTGATCAACAGGAAGTTGTCGGGTCGTGTTCTTTCATTGTAGGAGTGAACTCTTATGAAGTTGCACGATCTGCGCCCCAATCAGGGTGCAACCCACAAGCGCAAGCGAGTAGGTCGTGGCTCTGGTTCCGGGATGGGCAAGACATCTGGCCGCGGTACCAAAGGGCAGAATTCTCGTTCCGGTGGCGGCGTCCCCGCTACCTTTGAAGGTGGTCAGTTGCACCTGGTCAAGCGTCTGCCCAAGTTGCGCGGCTTCAACAACCGTTTCAAAGTCTATTTCGTGCCTGTCAATCTGGACAATGTGAGTGAGGGGTTCGAGGCCGGGTCCGAAGTCTCGCCTGCCAGCCTCTATGCAACGGGTTTGCTGGGTAAACTCTCCGATCTGGTCGTTTTGTTGGGCCGGGGCGAGGTACACAAGGCGTTGCATGTGAAGGTACACCGGGCCAGCAAAGGCGCACAGGCGAAGATCGAGGCCGCTGGTGGCTCCGTCGAGATTCTGCCCTACGAGATCAACAAGAATCTGCCGCGGTCCTAATCTTCCCTCGTTGGTGGTCATTGCCGGGGTACACCTGCGCGTATACCCATCCGGGCAAATTTCTGAATTTGTCCTAACAACGGAGGAATTTAATGCTTGACGCAGTACGCAATGCGTTTCGTCTGCCCGACCTGCGGCGGAAATTGTTGACAACATTGGGGATTTTGATTGCCTATCGTTTGGCAGCCCATATCCCTCTGCCCGGTGTCAACCGGGAGGTGTTGGATCAGATTTTCCGCTCTGCTGATCAGAATATCCTGCTCAGCCTGTTGAACTTTTTCAGCGGCGGAGCTCTCGCCCAGTTTAGCGTAATGGCCATGGGGGTTTATCCATACATTACCGCCTCTATTATCATGCAGTTGCTCCAGCCCATTGTTCCCCAGTTGGAGGCGTTGACGCGGGAGGGTGATCAGGGCAGGCAGGTTCTCAATCGCTATACCCACTATCTGACCATTCCGCTGGCGATTCTTCAGGCCATCGGTCAATCTACGCTCTTGAGCCGCCCTCTGGGAACCGGCACGGGCGCGGTGTTGAGCAACTGGGGCTTTAGCGGAGATGCCCTGCTGCCGACCCTGACAATTATCATTAGTATGACCGCCGGCACAATGCTTGCCATGTGGATGGGCGAAATGCTGACAGAACAGGGCATCGGCAACGGGGTTTCGTTGATTATCTTTGCCGGTATTGTGGCTTCGGTTCCCAACCAGATTCGTCTGCTCTATCAGCAGGGATTCATCCAATTGCTCGTCTTCAGCGTCATTACTGTACTGACTGTGGCGCTGATCGTTTGGGTGCAAGAAGGCCAACGGCGCATCCCTGTGCAATACGGCAAACGGGTACGCACTATGCGCGGCAACCGGCTGGTGATGATGGGTGGTCAGAGTACATACGTGCCCATGCGCGTCAACACGGCCGGTATGATTCCGCTGATTTTCGCCCAGAGCCTGCTGATTCTGCCCAACACGATGGCCTCCTACTTCATCTTGCGAGAGGATTGGATCGGGCGGGTTGCCAATTTCTTCTATACAACTTTCAGCCCCCAGGCTTTTCTCTACTGGCTGGCCTACTTCCTGTTGACGGTGGCCTTCACCTACTTCTACACGGATGTGATGTTCCGCCAGCAAAATCTGCCCGACACCTTGCAGAAGCAGGGTGGCTTTATCCCTGGCATACGGCCTGGCCCGCGCACCGAGGCTTTTCTGAACAACGTGCTTTCCAAGATTACGCTGGTGGGCGCGCTCTTCTTGGGGCTGGTGGCTGTCCTCCCCTACCTGGCCGGTCTGATCTTCGGTGGCGGGGTTGGCAGCTTCAACACACTGATCATCAGCAGCACAGGTCTGCTGATTGTTGTGGGTGTTGTGCTGGATACGATGAAGCAGATTGAAGCGCAATTGATGATGCGTAATTACGAGGGCTTTATCCGTTAGGTAGTAGCGACGGTTCGTAATTGCAGTGTGATGCGTGAAACGTGGAGCATCTGATTGATTCCCGCGGTTCACGCGTCACCTTTCCCACCAATCGCCTTTCTGTGGGCGTTTCGGGGATAGGCGTACACACAAATCACGAGAGCAGGTATGAACAGACGTACATTTTTCGTCTTGCTGGGTGTTCCCGGGGCAGGCAAGGGGACCCAGGCCAAGTTGCTGGAAGATCGATTGGGTCTGCCGCAGATTTCGACAGGTGATATTTTTCGGTACAACCTGAAGAACAAAACTGAGCTGGGACTTCTGGCGCAGAGTTATATGGACAAAGGCGAACTGGTTCCCGATGAGGTGACCATTCGTATGGTGGAGGATCGTTTGCAGCAGGCAGATGCGCTCCAGGGCGCAATTCTGGATGGCTTTCCCCGCAATTTGATACAGGCCGAGGCTCTGGACCAGATGACCGCACCCTATGGGGGCGTCTCGCTTGTTCCCCTCATCCACATCAGTGACGAAGATGCCATGCTGCGCATCACCGGGCGCCGGGTCTGTCGCTCCTGTGGCGCGGTCTATCATATCGAATTCAACCCGCCCAAAAAAGAGGGCGTGTGCGGTTTGGATGGGGGCGAACTCTATCAGCGCGACGACGACAAGCCGGAGACGGTGCGCAACAGGCTTTATGTCTATTACAAGCAGACCTCCCCTCTGGTTGGCTATTACTTTGCCAAAGGGCTGCTCGTCGAACTCGATGGAAACCGCAGCATTGAAAGTGTGCAGTCGGAATTGATGGAGTTGCTGGCAGAAAAGGAAGTAGCGCAGTAGCAGAGAAGGTACAACCTTTTAATGGACAGTGGAATTATGACCAAATTACGACGGCAACTTCTGCGACGGA
Source organism: Chloroflexota bacterium (assembly GCA_016199425.1). Taxonomy (GTDB): domain Bacteria; phylum Chloroflexota; class Anaerolineae; order Caldilineales; family Caldilineaceae; genus JACQGT01. The sequence goes on along the minus strand of JACQGT010000031.1, from coordinate 6,947 downwards.
ACGCACGCCACCAAACCAACGGAACCCAGAGCCGCGCCGAACCTGTTTTCAAAGACCCGCGTGAAATTCAAATTATGCGCGAGGCGGGGCGGATTGTAGCCCGGGCGCATGTGGCGATGAAAGAAGCCATCAAACCTGGCGTGAGTACTCTGGAGTTGGACCAGATTGCGCTGGAGATTCTGCGCAAGCACAATGCCACCTCCAGTTTCTACGGGTACAATGGATTTCCGGCCAACATCTGCACCAGTATCAATGAAGAACTGGTGCATGGCATCCCCAATGCCAGACGGATATTGAAGGAAGGGGACATCATCAGCGTTGACATCGGCTCGTACTATCGGGGTTTTGTCGGCGACAGTGGCTGGACCTATACGGTGGGCGACGTCAGCGCAGACGCGCTACGGGTGATGGAAGTAACCGAAGCCAGCCTTTGGGCTGGGATTGCCCAGGCTGTACCAGGCAATCAGGTGCGGGACATCAGCCGTGCTATCCAGCAATACGTAGAGTCCCACAATATGTACATCGTCAAGGAGTACACGGGCCACGGAGTAGGCCGGGCGATGCACGAAGCACCCCAGGTATTGAACTACGTTTCTGGGGATGCGGACAGCAGTCTGGTTTTGCGACCGGGGCTTGTGCTGGCTATCGAGCCGATGGTGCAGCTAGGAACAGAAAAGACCAAAACGCTCAAAGATAAATGGACGGTCATCAGCAAAGACCATAGCTTGAGCGCCTATTACGAGCATACAATAGCCATTACCAATCAAGGCCCTGAAATCTTGACGCTCTTGTGACCGTGTGATACAATAGTAGAGTTGCGCTAAGATTTGTTTCTAAGGAGAATTCGTGTGAAAGTCCGACCGTCTGTCAAGAAAATGTGCGAAAAGTGCAAAATTGTGCGACGGCGTGGTATTGTCTACGTGATCTGCCAGAACCCGAAGCACAAGCAACGGCAGGGATAGGTCCAGCAGCAGGACGCTAAGGAGAAGTCGTCATGGCACGTATCGCCGGTGTAGATATTCCCCGCGACAAGCGGGTTGTTATTTCGCTTACTTATATTTACGGCATTGGCCGGACCACCAGTGATCAGATTCTGGAAGCTATGGGCATCGACCCCAGCAAGCGTGTGCGGGATCTGGACAACAACGAGCTGACTCTGCTGCGGGATTACATCGACAAGAACTATCGTGTCGAGGGTGATCTGCGCCGTGAAGTGAGTATGAACATCAAGCGGCTAATTGAAATCGGCAGCTATCGCGGCCTGCGTCACCGGCGCAACCTGCCGGTGCGCGGTCAGCGCACGCGCACCAATGCACGCACTCGTCGCGGTGTTCGCCGTACGGTGGCCGGCAAGAAGCGCGCTCGCAAGTAAATTAGAGATAGTAGATATTGGAGATTCTGTGACGGATGCCCGAATATCTAATACCCAATATCTAATATCTAACACTTTTCCAGAGTCTGGCAAGAGGAGTAACGATGGCTCGAGTTCAGCAACAGCGGCGGCGTACTACGCGGCGGGCAGTGCGGCGCGAAAAGAAGAGTATCCCGCACGGCAAGGTGTTTATTTACGCCACCTTCAACAACACAATTGTGAGCATCACCGATCCCCAGGGCAACGTGGTTAGCTGGGGCAGTGGGGGTACGGCCGGATTCAAGGGCAGCCGCAAGAGTACGCCTTACGCTGCTCAGTTGGCATCCCAGGCAGCCGGACGTGTCGCTTCGGGTGATTTCAACATGCGAGAAGTTGACGTCTTTGTGAAGGGGCCTGGTCCTGGCCGGGAGAGCGCGGTTCGTGCGCTTGTGCCTGCGGGCTTGACAGTCACATCTATCACCGATGTCACACCGATTCCCCACAACGGGGTTCGCCCGCCCAAAAAGCGGCGTGTCTAGCGAGAAGGGTTTCGACGCGCTCATCGTCTTTGGGATTGTTTTTTGTATGATGGGCGTCGGAATATCTATTGGAAACAACCTGTTCTGTATAGGCTGGGCACGAAATACTCCCCGGCACATTTTTGTCAGATCGGCCAAGTGTTGCTCGCTGCTAGATGCGAGCGCCATTTTTTTGTCCAAGCGGTTGATCTGACTCATACAGAAGCGTTTAAGATTTGTTGAGACATACCGGCGTATGCTGCCGGTTCAGAGTTCAAAAGCCGGTTCGGAGGAAAGATGGCTCGATATACAGATGCAGTTTGTAAGCTTTGCCGCCGCGAAGGGCAGAAGCTTTTTTTGAAGGGTGATCGCTGCCTCAGCCCCAAGTGTGCTGTGGATCGTCGCCCTTTTGCCCCCGGCGACCACGGACGCAAGAACGCTATGCGCCGCAAAGTCTCGGAGTATGGAATGCAGTTGCGCGAAAAGCAGAAGGCCCGCCGGATGTACGGTGTGATGGAACGACAGTTCCGCCGTTATTTCGAAGAGGCTTCACGGCGCAAGGGTCTGACCGGTGCCACTCTGTTGGGGTTGCTGGAAAGCCGACTCGATAATGTGGTCTACCGACTTGGTTTTGCGGATAGCCGTTCCCAGGCCCGTCAGTTGGTTCGTCACGGTCATTTCGTAGTGAATGGCATTAAGACCGACATTCCTTCCTATCTGGTCTCTACGGGCGATCTGATCACTGTGCGCGAACGCAGTCGGTCTGCTACCTACTTCAAGGAACGCACCCAGATGATCTCTGGCAGCAGTCTGCCCACGTGGTTATCCATTGATGCCGCCAGCATGAGCGGTTCTGTTCTCAATGGGCCAACTCGGGAAGAGATTGCCGTTCCGCTGAATGAGCAGCTCATCGTCGAGTATTACAGCCGCTAATTTGGTGCTGTTTCATCTGTGTCGCACTCGTTGATGATGACGGCTTGTAGGCCGTGTATGATCCAATGCTGAACAGCGGGAGGGTAGCCGTTGCTTAATAATTTAGTATTACCAAAGATTGAAGTTGAAGCCGTTTCGCAAAATTATGGGCACTTTGTGATTAGCCCTTTGGAAAGCGGGTACGGTCTGACGTTGGGTAATTCCTTGCGCCGGGTGCTGCTTGCCAGCCTGCCCGGGGCCGCGGTTTCGTCCATTCGTATTAGCACTGTCCATCACGAATTTTCCACCATTCCTCACGTGCGCGAAGATGCCACCCGGCTGATTCTGAACGTGAAGCAGATTCGGATGCGCAGCACCAGCGACGACCCGATACGCATTTACGTGGAAGTTTCTCACGAAGGACCAGTGACAGCTGGGGATTTGGTCTGCCCGCCAGAAATCGAGATTATCAACCCCGATCTCTATCTGATGACGGCTGATTCCAATGATGTGGACCTGGACATTGAAATGGTTGTGGAGCGGGGCCGAGGCTACAGCCCGGCGGAAGAACGCACCCGGCTTCCATTGGGCGAGATTCCTGTAGACGCCATTTTCAGCCCGGTCAAGAAGGCCGCCTATCGGGTGGAACGCACCCGTATCGGCCAGCAGACCGACTACGACAAACTGAATTTGGAAGTCTGGACTGACGGTACTATCACCCCGGAAGTGGCGTTGCGTTTGGCTGCCGATATTCTGGTGCAGCATCTGACTCTGCTGGCCGGAGCCAAGTCTGTGGTTGTGGAGCAACAGGAAGATGCGAGTGAGAGCATTCCCAGCCGCATCGCCGAAGCTCCCATCGAAGAACTGGAACTGACTGTGCGCGCCTACAACTGCTTGAAGCGTGCCGGAATCACCAAAATCGGTGAAATCCTCAAACGCATGGAAAAGGGCGAGGACGAAATGCTTGCCATTCGCAACTTTGGCAAGAAGTCCCTGGATGAACTGGTCGAGCGGTTGGAAGAAAAAGGCTATTTGGATGTGCCCGGTGTTGACCTGAGCGCTTTCCGCAACGGGGCCAGCTCAGCCGAGGTGGATGATCATCTTCTTGATGATGAAGAAGAGAACGAGGACGAAGATTTTCTCGTTGAGGAAGCCGGCGACTGACCGGTTGGTCGAATGCGAACCGAACGAGAGACGTTTTCGCGTCTCCCGCTCTTTGGGATAGAGGAGTTTCACCATGCGACATCGTATCGCCGGGCGTAGGCTGAGCCGCACATCCGATCAGCGCAGAGCTTTGTTTCGGAATCTGATCCGTGAATTGTACATTCACGAACGCATTACCACCACTGAAGCAAAGGCCCGCGCTGTGCGCGCCGATGCGGAAAAGCTGATCACCAAAGCCAAGCAGGGGCTGGCCGATGGCGGCAACCGGGTTCATGCCCAGCGCCAGGTGGTTGCCTATCTGAACGATCAGACTGTGGCCAAGAAAGTTTTTGACGAAATTGCCCCGCGCTATGCCGAGAGGCCCGGTGGCTATACCCGTATGCTGAAAATTGGCAAGCGGCTGGGCGATGCGGCCGATATGGCGATTCTGGAATTGGTGGACGACGACGTAGCGTAGTGGTTTTTGCCTATGACCCCTGACCGCTCCCTGTGCGCTTTGGTCGCCTATGACGGCACTGAGTTCAGCGGCTTTCAGGTGCAGGCCAATGCCCGCACGGTTCAGGGCGCGCTGGAAGCGGGGCTGGAGCGGTTGACCGGCCATTTCTGCCGGATACACGGCTCCGGGCGCACGGATACAGGCGTCCATGCCCACGGACAGGTGATTGGTTTCACTCTTCCCTGGAAGCATTCGCTGGATGCTCTGTGTCAGGGCTGGAACCGGTATCTGCCAGAGGCGATTGTGGTTCGGCAGGTGGTGGAAGCGCCGGCAGGGTTTCATCCCCGCTTCAGCGCCACTGCCCGCACATACCGCTACACCGTCTACCACCCGGTGGCAGGCGCTTTGGAAAATGTACGGCGCTTTCCGTTGTTCGAGCGCTTTGCTCTGGTGGAGAAGTCGTCTTTGGATGTAGGGGCGATGAATCAGGCCGCGGCGCTTCTGGTCGGTGAACACGATTTTGCCACATTTGGTCAGCCGGCCCAGGGCGAAAGCACGCAGCGCCGGATCGAAGAGTTATACTGGAGCGCTGAGACTGGAAGTCTGGTTCGCTTGGATTCGCCCCAGTTGCAGCGACTTGTTTTGACCACCACCGCTAACGGTTTTCTGCGGCGAATGGTGCGCAACCTGACCGGGACTCTGTTGGAAGTGGGGCGGGGCACATGGCAGTTGGCAGACGTGAGCGCCGCACTGGCCGCGATGGATCGCAGCCGTTCTGCTCCGCCGGTGTTGCCCAATGGCCTTGTACTGGAGCGGGTTGATTATTCTGAATACCCGCATCTGTTTTTGTAAGAAATATCAGGAGTCGTAATTGTGAAGACATTCAATCTGAGCGCAGAACAGGCCAAGGCCGAGCGCGAATGGTGGGTTGTGGATGCCGAGGGTAAAACTCTGGGGCGTCTCGCTTCGGAGATTGCCGAAGTGCTGCGGGGCAAGACCAAACCGACCTTCACACCCAACGTGGATTGTGGCGATTTTGTGGTGGTTGTCAATTGTGAGAAATTTGTTGTCACTGGCAACCGGATGGACGAGAAGATTTACTATCGCCACTCCCGCTACCCCGGTGGTCTGAAGAGCCGCACGATGCGGGAGCAGTTGAGTCGCTTCCCGGATCGGATCATCAGCGAGGCCGTCAAAGGGATGATGCCCAAGACCAAATTGGGCCGGGCGCAGATGAAGAAGTTGAAGGTCTATCCGGGCAGCGAGCATCCCCATGCGGCCCAGCAGCCCAAACCGCTGGAGTTCTAGGAGAACAGACAATGGTTGAATATATCGAAGCAGTTGGCCGCCGCAAGACCGCATCTGCCCGTGTCCGCCTCTACCCCGGCTCCGGCGAGATTGTCGTCAACGATCAGCCGGTCGATGAATACTTTGGTCGCTCGCTGGACCAGATGGCGTTGCGTGCCCCACTGGTGCTGACCGGGACAGAAGCAAGTTTCAATATCAGCGTGCATGTCTCCGGCGGCGGTGATAGCGGCCAGGCCATGGCTGTGCGCCACGGTCTCACCCGCGCTCTGATCGCCACCGACGCCAATCTGCGCCGCACCCTGAAGGCTGCTGGTTTCGTCACCCGGGACCCGCGGGCCAAAGAGCGCAAGAAACCCGGTCTCAAGCGTGCCCGCAAGGCACCCCAGTACACCAAGCGCTAGGATTTGCCTACCGCCAGGAGACAGAGACGGAAAGTCGATGTGCTGGCGTTGGAATCTTTCGCCTGGGATGTCAGATTGAATTTTGCAAAAGCGGTGGAAAAAATTCCACCGCTTTTGTTGTTTTGATACGATGACCGTGACCATCGGTAGGGGCGCTGTTTGCTGCGCCCCTACCGATCAATTGAGGATTCCCGTGACGATTCGCTGTGCCGTCCTCGTTGTTGCTACAGACGCCGAACCGGTCTCGGATGAGATGGTCGATGGCGTTCGCTCTCTTCTTGGGCAGAATGTTCCTGCACTTTTCTTTGTGGAAGAGCGTCGAGTTGCCAGTGAACGTCATCTTATCGGGGAGATTTTGCGCCGCTGGTGTGACGAGGAGGATATGGATTTTGTCCTGACCATTGGGGGCACCTTCCCTGCGCCCGGCCACAGCGGCGAGCAGATCACCCCCGAAGCGACGGCGGCTGTGCTGGAGCGGGCTATGCCCTCCCTGCCCGAAGCCATGCGCGCCTACGCCGCGACGGAAGAGGCGGAGGCGCTGCTCGATCGGGGGGTGGCCGGTATTCGGACGCGCACGCTGATTGTCAACTTGCCCGCAGCCGAGCGGCTGGCTCTCCTCTTTGCGGAAGCGATTGGCGATCTGATCGAGCCAATCGTTGTGCGTTTGCAGGCCGTCCCGGAAGCTGTAGACAGCGCGCCGTACAAGGCGCAGCGATCTCCGGCAGAGCGGGGTGGTCTGGATGCCGACGAATTCGCCGCTTTTCTGGCTGCGCGGCGGGGAGAGGATTCGAGTTCGGCGTAGATGGATTTCCTTTTCATCCACTGGCTTCTCTTTTTGACAGCTTTCGCCATCTGGG
>JACQGT010000358.1 GCA_016199425.1 Chloroflexota bacterium | reverse complement strand
GATGGTGTGGTGAGGGGCGCGGAAGGGACGCGTGCGCACCAGCGGCCCTTCGTTGTTCAGTTCCCCGGCCACGGAATAGATACGGGTGATCTCCAACGCTTCGCCGATAGTCAGTCGGGGCAAAATAGAGGGGAGGGCGCGGGCAAGAAGGGTCTTGCCCGCGCCGGGTGGCCCTTTGAGCAGCGCGTTGTGCGATCCGGCGCAGGCAATCTCCAGTGCCCGTTTCACGTGCTCCTGGCCTTTGACATCCCGAAAGTCGATGAGAAAGCGGCCCGCATCCTCCTCGTCAAAGGCAAAGTCGTTGATGTGGGGCGCAATGGGTTTGCGTCCGGTCAGGTGATAGACCAGTTCGGCCAGGCTGTCGATGGGGTAGACGGTCACGCCCTCCACCAGCGCGGCCTCCGGTGCATCGCCCACCGGAACGAATAGCCGTTTGATACCCCTTTCCTGGGCCATCGCAGCCATCGGCAACACACCATCCACGTGGCGCACTTCGCCGTCCAGCCCCAACTCGCCCACAATCAGCGCATCCTCCAAATCGGCCAGAAGCTGGCGCGAGGCGGCCATCACCCCCAGCGCGATGGGGAGGTCATAGGCGGGGCCTTCCTTGCGCAGGTCGGCGGGGGCCAGGTTGACGGTCAGCCGGTTCTGCGGGAAGAAGAAGCCGCTGTTGCCAATGGCCGAGCGCACCCGTTCACCGCTCTCACGCACGGCTGCGTCGGGCAGGCCGACGACGGTAAGCTTCTCCAAACCGTTGCTGATGTCCACCTCCACCTGCACAGGCTCCGCGTCCAGCCCCACAACCGCGCAACTCTGGATTTTGGCGAGCATTGCCAGACTCCTTCTCAGATTCTACTCCGAAAGAAATTTCAGTTACGGATTTGCAGGATTAAATCTGCGAAAACTTGCGTTCATCTGCAAAATCTGCGTTCAAAGTCTTTCTCGAGACCGCTGCGCAGTTCAAAAGGTTCTCTTCTGATGTTGCTATAGTACTACAGATGTCCGTAAACGCAAGTGATGATTTTCGTGCAGGGCTGCCCCGCTTCTCTGACATCTCCTTCTTTCTATGCTACAATCCTTGCAGTGGGCTGCCCGCTGGCCCATTTGCACCCAATCAGCCAGAAACGAACGCGCATGTCCCGCCGTCAACTGCTTTTTATCGTCCTGCTCAACGCATTTATCAGCCTGGCCATTGCTGTGGCTGTGGTTTGGGTGGCCGAACAGCGCCGCCCAGACGCGGAAGAGCTGGCCGCGCTCTACACGCCAGAGCCGCCGGTGGTTCTGATTGTGACCCCCACGCCAGCAGCCCAATCCGCCCAACCAGCGGCTACAGCCATCCCGGAGCAGCCCGTGGCCACAGCCACCAGTCCCACCCAAAGCGGCACACCGGAAGTCTATGTGGTGCAGGCCGGAGACAGTCTGCTGGGGATTGCGCTCAAATTTGGCCTGACCATCGACGCGCTGATGCAAGCCAACAATCTGACCAATCCCGATTTTGTCTTTGTGGGCCAGCGGCTCGCAATCCCCGGCGCGGGGAGCAGTTCGGCAAATTCGTCGGGCGGACCCGCGCCGGCGACTGCACCCACGCCCGCTACTGACGGGTTGGCCCTGCGGGTGGAACAGCCGGGCAATCTGGCCCAGGAGCAGGTGCAGGTGATCAACGACAGCGACGCCGCGCTCAATCTCCAGGGCTGGACCCTGGGCCGGGAAGGCGGCCCCCTCTACACCTTTGGCAACGTGCCCATCTTCCCCGGCGGCAGTGTACGGGTACACAGCGGCAACGGCCAGGCCAACACCATCAATCTTTACTGGGGACTGGCAGAACCGGTCTGGTCGCCCGGCGCAACGGCCCGTCTGCGCAACCCGGAGGGGACGGTCGTGGCGAGTGTTGTTGTGCCATAGTGGAGAGAATGGGGAATGCGGAATAGGGGATCGTAGACACTCATCACCTGCCACTTGCCACCTGCCACTCAATATCGTTTAGTAAAGCGGAAAACAGCAGGCAGCTCGACAAGCCCGTAGTCTGCCTGGCCTGCCCAGGAAAGACAATGCACAACTGGGGCCACCCGTTTTTGATCGGGCGGCCCCGGTTGTGCTATGATTGACAGTCGGTATTCAGCAGAATGCCGAGAAACCATTCAACACGTCCTGGGATCGGCCAATCGGGTGCTGTATTTGTACAGTTCGTTGCCGAGTTGAACAGGGCGGACGCGCAAACCCATCAGGAGGAAATGTAGTGGCAACACCAGTGAGTATGAAAGAACTTCTCGAAGCGGGCGTCCATTTTGGACACCGCACCCGCCGTTGGAATCCGAAGATGCGCCCCTTCATCTTCACCGAGCGTAGCGGCATCCACATCATCGATCTGCACCAGACGGTAACCCGCATCAATCGCTATTACGAAATGGTGCGGGAGATTGTCTCCAAAGGCGGCACAGTGCTCTTTGTGGGCACAAAACGCCAGGCTCAGGCCACCGTGCAGCAGGAGGCCGAACGTTGTGGTATGCCCTATATCAACAGCCGCTGGCTGGGTGGAACGCTGACCAACTGGGTCACCATCAAACAGCGCATCGACTATCTGAACCGTATGGAGCGCCGTCTGGCCGCCGGTGAATTCCGCGGGCTGCCCAAGAAAGAGCAGCTCGATATGGAGAAGGAACTCTCCAAACTGAATACCCGCATCGGCGGGATCAAGACGATGACCAAACTTCCGGATCTGATCTTTGTGGTGGATACCCGGCGGGAAGATCTGGCCGTGTTGGAAGCCAACAAGCTGGGCGTTCCTGTCCTGGCGGTGGTGGATACCAACTGCGACCCCGACCCAATCGACTACATTATCCCCGGCAACGACGACGCCATCCGTGCGGTGAAGCTGCTGACAAAGGTGATTGCCGATGCCGCCGAGGAGGGCCAACGCTTCCGCGAGGTGGACATGGCCGACACCGGCAGAGTCTCGCACCGGGAACTGGCCGAGATGGAGAAGTATCTTGGCCCCAGCACCCTGGCCAAGTTGCAGACGGTTGAAGACGACGACGATGTGGACCTGTATGCGGATTACAAAGATACGGACGCTGGCGGCGACGAAAACGACGACGATAGCGAGACCGCCAAGGAATAGTCCTTAGCTGTTCTGCAATGGGGGCCTCTCGCCCTGTAG
>JACQGT010000355.1 GCA_016199425.1 Chloroflexota bacterium | reverse complement strand
CGGTGAGGGATGCAAAAGTCGCCAATTCTTCCCGGCTGCGGCAATACAGGCGTTGGCCGGAAATGGCCTCGAAACGCAAAATGGGCGACTTGCCGTTCAAAATCACCAGATCGATATCCTCAAAGGCGAAAGCATCCTGCAAATCTGCGTGCAGGGAGAGCCATTCGTCGAGAGTTGGCGGCACGGCAAAGAATACGCCGATATCGATGTCGCTGTCGGCGCGCATCCTACCGGTGTGGGCCGAGCCAAAGAGCCACGCAGCAATCACCTGGGGATGGGCGGCAAAGAGATCCCTTAGATTACTCGTCGGTATTGGACTTTTCTGCATACGCCAAAACCTCATCTCGAAAACGCTCGAAGTCACCCAATCGGTTGCGCAAAATATCGACGAGGAATACGGTTTCAATCCGTTCGTACATATGGACGACGAAGTTGCGAAACTGTACCATTCGTTGATACGGTTCGGTCGAGGAGAGCGCTCCCATCTGCACGCAACGCTCGATTGCGTCCCTGCCGCTGCTGGCAGGCGTTTGCCCACTCTCTGCAATGAGCCGATGGGAAATGTCAATTACGATTTCTACCAGCACCTGTAGCGCTCGTTCAACGGTCATCTTTATGCGCCAATCCGCGTCTAGCTGTTCACTGGTCAACCCTCCTAGCGAACGCAGGTTGCCCAGGATTTCATCCAGAAGTTGCAATTTGCCCCGAATAATACCGTTCGCTGCCATCGGCTATTTCTCCGCAATGCAAATGACACTGGAGCCAAAGGGTAGATTGGCCCGGGCCAGCAGTTCCGCCTCCAGCCAGCCGACGACGTGCAGTAGGGAATTGACCGGCTCGGGCGTTGGCTCCATCTCCACCTGATAGACCTCTTCATCTTCGGTCAGGTGGGGGCTGTCCAGTTCCGGCGCGCCGGGACGCAGCAGGCGCAGCCCCGCGATGAGGGGAAAGACGAAAAAGTTGTTGTAGCTGGCCCGTTTCACCCGGAAGCCGGATAGTTCCAACTTCTGGGTCAATTCGGGAACGGTATAGCGGCGCTGGTGCTCGTTGATGACGTCGTTGTAGCTCCACAGCCACATAAAGGCAGGCACAGTCACCAGCAGCCTGCCGCCGGGTTTCAGCACCCGATTGGCTTCGGCAAAGACGCCCAGCTCGTTGGGAATGTGCTCCACCGTGTCCAGCAGTGTGACCAGATCGAAGACGGCGTTGGGGAAAGGCAGTTCATCCCCGGAAGCCTGGCTGGTGGTCAGCGCTCTGGCTCTGGCGACGGGCAGGGGGCGGGCGTTGTAGTCCAGACCGATGACCTGGCCGTAGTAGGCCAGGTGGTGGGCCATATTGCCCGCGCCCGCGCCGATGTCCAACACCCGGCGGCGCGTCCCGTTAGACGGCCCCACTTCTGCGTCCAGATACTTGAGGATGGCCCGGGTGCGGGTCATAAACCACCAGTGGTTGTCTTCTTGCAGAACGGTCAGGGCGGGGGTGGGCATCGGAATCTCCACGTGTACGGCAACAGATCGGCAAATCAATCACATTGATTATACAACGTCCATCATTATACGGGCGAAAGAGGGAAGGATGGATGGTCGGGCAGGATTGCAATCTCCTGATCTCCCATTCTCTGCTCTACACTTGAGAGTGGGAGATCAGGAGATTCTCTATCCACCCTTACCCCAGCGGGTAGCGTCGATACTCCGCCACCGTTTCGTACATTGCCAGAAGATTCTCCACCGGCGTGCCGGGCTGGGCGTTGTGGACTGTGCTGAAGACGAAGCCGCCGCCCGGCCCAAAAATGCGGATATTCTCCTTTACCTCGGCCCGCACCTCGTCCGCTGCGCCAAAGGGCAGGGTCTTTTGGGTGTCCACCCCCGCCCCCCAAAAGGTCAGGGAATCACCAAAACGCTGTTTGATCGTGGCTCGATCCATGCCCGCGGCCGTGTATTGCACCGGATTCAGCACATCGAAACCGGCTTCAATGAATTCGGGGATCAGAGGCATAATGGCCCCATCCGTGTGCATTAACACCTTCCAGGACGTGTGGGTGTGAATCCAATCGTTGATGGCCCTGTGGAAGGGCTTGAATAAATCGCGATAGCTCTGGGTCGAAATAAAGGGCGCGCGCTGGGTGCCAAAATCCGTTCCGGTGGTGTGTACCAGGTCCACCCGGTTACCCACCACGGCGTGCAGTTTTTCCAGATTCTTCAGACCGATCTCACATTGGCGCTCGAAGATACCATACACGTAGTCCTTGCGGATGGCGGTACTCACATACCACTCTTCGATGTCTCGAATCCCTTTGGGGTGTTTCAGCCACATGGCCGGAACCAGCGCAATATCGCCAAAGCCTGTACCGCCAAAGACGGCAAAGATGGCCTTATCCGTCTCGTTGTAGAGCCTCTCGGCCTCCCGCCCAAAGTGGGCCAACTCGGCGTCAGAAATGGGGCCAAATTCCTCCAAATTGTCAGCCACATTCAACTTGCTCTCGTCCAAAGGCGGCTGGCGAACGATGGAGTCAAAGTACCAGCCACCTTTGGGCATGATGCCGCTGGCCGGAACCGACCGATCCCCTTCCGGGTACATGAGAATCTCTCCGCCTGGCTCCGGGTCTGTGTTGAATGCCTCCGGGACCAACACGGGCGTGCCATCGAACAGCGTCCACGGCTTCCAGCCTTCGTTGGGGAAACCAAAGAGTGTCTTCGTTCCGGCCAGGGGCATCACATCCACGCCCAGGACGTCCACCAAATCTGGCTTGATCTCTCCCAGCATTTGATAGGGTTCAATCACTTTCACCGGCGCGCCTGGTTCGTCCAGACCCAGAGCCTGGCGCAGTTTGTAGACCGAGCTGACGTGCATTCCTGTCTGTCCACACCCTCCCAGGTCCAGGGGTACTCTGTCCGCTTCCTGATGGGCGAGGGCTTTTCTCACCCGTTCACGAGATGTACACATATCTGCATCTCCTTTGTGGTTACAGAGGTAAAGTCGTAGCAACTACTTCGGCTCATTCGACCACGCCAAACTCCTCCAGCAGCCAGGCGCGCCACCCCTCCTCGAACTCCTCGGCAGAGACACCGTAGGCCGCGGGCAGCGCGCCGGGCCAACTGCGGTGATCGCCCAGGGCTTCCTACTGGGCGGTGATACGCTCCTCGCCATAGGGTTGCGCCGCGTTGTGGTAGAGAGTCGTAGTCGCCTGATTCTCGCGCCGGGTCTGCGTGCGCCACATAGTG
>JACQGT010000354.1 GCA_016199425.1 Chloroflexota bacterium | reverse complement strand
GAGACACCCCGCCCCATCGTCACATAGCCCACAATCGAGTCGCCAGGCACGGGATGGCAGCAGCGGGCCGGGTGGGCCAGCAGCCCGGCCAGCCCGGCCACGTTGATACCGTCGATGGTGGTGGCGCTCTTTCCCGGCCCAATGGCTTTGCGCAGGATCGTCTCGTCGTCGTCCAACAGGCTTTGCTGGGCTTTCTCGTAGTCCAACACTTGTTTGGCGATGTGCTGGCTGTTCACATCCCCATAGCCGATGGCCGCCAGAAAGTCGTCCAGAATGTCGTAGTTGCAGAGCTTCGCCACCATTTCAAAGGGCAGGGTGACCGAGAGCCGCTTTAGCTCCTTTTCCAGTACCTGCCGCCCCTGCATAATATTCTGCTCCCGGGCCTGTTTGCGAAACCAGGTGCGGATTTTGGCCCTGGCTCGCTGGGTCGCCACGTAGCCCAGATTCGGGTTGATCCAATCCCGGCTGGGGCCGCCCTGTTTGGCCGTGATGATCTCCACCTGATCCCCGCTGTTGAGATGGGTGTCCAGGGTAACCAGCTTACCGTTGACCTTTGCGCCCCGGCAGCGGTGGCCCAACTCTGTGTGGATCTGATAGGCCAGGTCGATGGGCGTGGCCTCCCGGGGCAGGTCCACCACATCCCCTTTGGGTGTAAAGACGTAGACCCGATCCTGGAAAACGTCGGTCTTCATCCCGCTGACGAACTCCTGCGCGTCCGTCACGTCCTGCCGCCACTCCATCAACTGGCGAATCCAGGCAATTTTGTTGTCCATCTGCTCGTTGGGCCGGGACTGCTCTTTGTAGCGCCAGTGCGCGGCAATGCCATACTCGGAGAGCTGGTGCATTTCTTGGGTGCGAATCTGCACTTCCATTGGCTTGCCGTTGGGGCCGAATACCGCTGTGTGCAGACTGCGGTAGAGATTGTCTTTGGGGTTGGCAATGTAGTCATCAAATTCGCCGTGGATGGGCCGCCACAGGCTATGCACCACGCCCAGGGCCGCGTAACAATCGCCCACCGTCTCCACAACGATGCGGAAGCCGTGAACGTCGTAGATCTGCTCGAAGGGCACTTCTTTGCGCTGCATCTTGCGGTAGATGCTGTAGATGTGCTTGGGGCGGCCACTGACTTCGGCTTTGAGTTCGTGTTCTTCCAATGCTTTGTTGAGAAGGCGCTGCACTTCGTCTACCCACTGCACCCGTTCCGTGCGTTTCTGGGCCATGGCTTTGGAGAGTTCCCGGTAGGTGCTCGGCTCCAGATAGCGGAAGCTCAGGTCCTCCAGCTCCCATTTGATCTGCCAGATGCCCAGCCGGTTGGCGAGGGGAGCAAAAATCTCCAACGTCTCCCGGGCGATGCGCCGCCGCTTGTGGTCTGGCTGGCCCTGGAGGGTGCGCATATTATGCAGCCGGTCAGCCAGTTTGATCAGCACCACCCGCACATCTTCGACCATCGCCAGAAACATCTTGCGCAGGGACTCGGCCTTCTCGTCGGCCACGCTGTGACGCATATTGCTCAACTCTTTGATGCGGTTGAGCTTCGTCACCCCGTCCACCAGAACGGCGATCTCCCCATTGAAGTGGGTTTGCAGATATTCGAGGGAATAGGGCGAATCTTCCACCACATCGTGGAGCAGACCCGCGGCCAATGTGTCCGGGTCCAAATGCAGCTCGCACAGAATTTTGGTGACGGCCAGGGGGTGCAGAATGTAGGGTTCGCCCGTATTACGCATCTGGGGGCTGTGCGCGTCGCTGGCGACTACATAGGCGCGCAGGATCAGATCGAGATGTTCGGGGGTAAAATTCTTGGGGAGACGGTTGAAAAGGTCTTCCAGCGCCTGCAATTCGGCGGGGACAAGGGTGGGCTGCAAAGGGTTAAGCCCGTCCACAGCGGGGGGCAGCGCGGAAATTTTGGAGAGCAGGGGATGGGTGGTCAGCAGCGTCGGCCTGACCACGTCCCCGTTCTGCCTTTCGCCGGTGTCAGCACCCGCAACCGGTTCGGCTACGGCAATCTCGGCTGTCAATTCTGTCTGCATCCTAGCTCCCCGTTCGGAACACCCCCCACAGCAGGTACTTTCTCTCTCGCATTATACGACCGATCCCCTATGCGTGGCAACGACGCAAAATCGACCGGCTCTACCTCAGATTGGGGGCACGTCGAACCTTCCGGGAAGGGGTCAACTGCAAAAAGCCAAAAAACGCACCGCGGAGACGCGGAATTCAGGAGAAAATCTCCGCATTTCTCCGCGAACTCCGCGTCTCCGCGGTGAAATCCTCCCTTTTGCCGTGGACTCATCAGCCTTTCCCCAAAAACGTCGCCACCACCCCCGCCACCGCCTCCACATCCGGCCTGTTCCAGTCGAACCACTGCACGCCGGCCATGCGTCGAAACCAGGTGGACTGGTGGCGCACAAAGCGGTTGGTCTCAATGCAGATGCGTTCGATGGCCTGGTTCAGCGTCAGTTCACCGCGCAAATACATCCCCATCTCCCGATAGCCCAGGCTGGTGAGGGCGGGCAGATTGGGGGGATAGCCCACGGCCAGCAGACGCGCCGTCTCGTCGGCCAGACCAGCCTCTACCATCTGGCGCACCCGCCCTACAATGCGGGCGTGGAGCACTTCCCGTTCCACCTCCAGCCCAATGCGCAGGATGCCATAGGGCGGCGGCTCGGCTCCCTCCAATGCGCTTTTGGGCTGGCCGGTCTCTAACACAATTTCCAGCGCCCGCACCACCCGGCGCACATTGCGCCCGTCGATCTGCGCCGCGCCCACCAGGTCCAACTCGGCCAGCCGCCGGTGCAGCGCCTCGTGGCCGTGGGTCACAGCAAAGGCTTCCAACTCGGCGCGCAAGGCCGGATTGGGCGGCGCCTCCGGGATGCGCAGCCCCTCGGCCACGGCCCGCACGTAGAGCGCCGTCCCCCCCACCAGAAAGGGAATCCGCCCGCGCCGGTGGATATCGTCGATGGCCGCGTAGGCCAGCCGCTGGTAGTCGGCCAGAGAGAGGGGCCGATCCGGCGCGGCCACGTCCAGCAGGTGATGGGGGACGCGGGCCTGCTCCTCGGCAGAAGGTTTGGCCGTGCCGATGTCCATCCCCCGGTAAATCTGCCGGCTGTCGGCGCTCACAATCTCCCCGTCAAAGCGCGCCGCCAGCTCCAAACTCAGGCTGGTCTTGCCCGCGGCCGTGGGGCCGAGGACGATGACGAGTGGCCGTCGAAGGTCATTCATCCCATTCTCTCGCTCTGTAGCAGGTTGCAGGCGTCGGCACTGCTCCATTCACAATTCACTATTCGCAATTCACCATTCACTATTTTCCTCATCCTCCGCCCACCGCGTGGCGGATATACTCCACCGACACCTCTCGCCCGCTACGTTCCAACTGCACAGCCACCGCGTCGATGCGCCAGGGACCCCGCCAGCCCTTCTCCCGTATGTAATGGGCTGCGACTTCGCGCAGTTTGGCCTGCTTGCGGGGTGTGAATGCTTGCCGGGCCGTGCCGCGGGCCGTGCTGCTGCGGGTACGCACCTCCACCAGAACCAGCCAGCGGGCGTCGCTGGCACCGCTGGCGTAGTCCGGCCCGATCTCCTCGGCCACAATGTCCAGTTCCCCCACAGGGCAGCGCCAATTGCGCTCCACAATAGACAGCCCGGCTTCCCGCAGAGTTCGCACAGCGATCTCCTCGCCAGCCTGGCCGGTAGCTTTGCGTCTGTTGCTCAATGCTTCCTCCTCAACAACAAATAGACCTGCCAGGTTTCGGAAACCTGGCAGGTCTATTATCCACCCCCAATCCTGCCGCCACTATAACACCGGGACGACAACAGTTTGGTAAGCCATCTTTCGCGCATAGATGCCAATATTCTGGCCTTTGAAGTTTAGTCGAAATGGTTCAACAACAAAGCCCTTTTCGAGCACATACTCAACCAGCCACTGAATCCAGTGTATCCCTGGCGGAGGATGGATAGGCTCGTGAATGACGCAGCAGGGCAGGAGAATCACTTCACACCCAAATCGGGCTGCCGCATCGACGATTTGGATGTTGCAGCCGTGGGCATGCATGGCCACCAGAAGGTCAAAATCCTGGGCCATCTCTGGCGCGAATGCGCAATTTAGACGCGGCACCTGCTCGCTGGCCGCGATACGCATCTGCTGGTTGCTGCTCAAATCCTTGTATTTGGCGGGAAGTGCTTGCTCGATGGGGTCGATGACAATGGCCGACCAGCCACTGCCCTGGAGGAGATAGCTCAACAGACCCTTGCCGCCGCCCACATCGGCCACGCGGCAGGGTTCGAGATAGGCCGTCATCCACTGATGCAGGAGTTGAAAGCGAAACTTCTTCATCTTTGGCAGCTCGCGCCGCCCGTTGGCAGAGACGAGAGTGGAAAGCTCTTTGGATGAGGCAAGCAGCTCATCGGCCAGGGGCGCGTCCGGGTGGCTGCCGCAATCCTCGTCGGCAGCCGTAGCCGACTGGGCCACCCTTTGCGCGATGCGCGCGTAGCGTTGCGCGTTCTCGCGTCTGTCTTTGCGTTTTCCCATCGCCGCTTTCTCTCCACCCGCTAAGGGGACAATAAGGACTCGGATTGACACGGATTTTCAGGATTTGCACGGATTCTTACCCAGCCTGTGTAACGGACCAGCGCCGGTTGAGTAGGCCGCATTTGGGCCGTATCGAAACCAAGCGGGTAGGACCCGTTCGCTTGGTTTCGACAAGCTCAACCTACCAGATTTCGATACGCCTCGCAGACTCGGCTACCCTTCGACAGGCTCAGGCCACCGCTCAATCAGCGCTCACTGATCCCCGCCTGAGTCGTTACCCTGGCCTCCGGCTTTGCCGGCTCCAACAGATCCCAGAGATTCCCGTACAGGTCCGCAAAAACAGCGACTGTCCCGTAGTTAGCTCGTTTTGGCTCTCTGACGAACTCTATTCCGGCTGCAAGCATCTCGTTGTAGTCGCGCCAGAAGTCATCGGTGGCAAGGAAGAGGAAGACTCTGCCTCCGCTCTGGTTGCCAATGAACGCTGCCTGCTCGGGTGTGGAGGCGCGGGCCAACAGAAGGTTGCTGCCGCTGGAGCCGGGGGGAGCCACGACCACCCAGCGCTTGTCCTGTTCCGGCTGGTAGGAATCCTCGATCAATTGGAAATGGAGCTTCTGGCAGTAAAACTCGATGGCTTCGTCGTAGTCGCGCACAAGCAAGGCCAGGTGGATGATCGATTGCTTCATTTCTTGATCACACACCAATCGTTCGCAAAGTCATGTGCCGGTTGATTCGTTCCGGCCTTTTGCGCAATCTCCGCGAGCGCGGGACGGCAGGGGTTCATACGGCTTTCTTCCTGGCGTGATTGATGGGGCTGGCCCAATTCTACCCGTCCTATACCCGCCTGTCAAGGAGTCGAAACGTGACCCGACGACCAAAAAGACTCCTACCGCACAGGACTGCCCTCGACCCTGGCGCGCGCATACCCCAACGCCGGATGCGAATGGGGCTGACAATGGGTATCAAGTGATGCGATGGGGGGACTTTCCCTGCACAGACGCAGCGCGGCTTACTGCTGGGTGCGCAACTCGACAAACGTCGTCTCGCCGCTATTGATGGTGATATTCTGGCCGAACTTCTCGCCGTTGACCACGCCGCCAATCCAATAGGCGCCCGCGGCCAGATTGCTCAGTGCACCATTTTCGCCCCAGGCTGGGTCGCCGTGGATATTTTCCGCGTCCGGGTAGATTTCCAGCGTGCGCACCCAGCGAGTTCCCCCGCCTTCGTAGCGCAGCAGACTGAGCCGGGCCAGAGGCCACGAATGGCCGTCCGCCGTGAGCAGACGAGCCGCCACCGCGCCTGCGCCGGGGGCGTTCTGCATCCACAGGGCCGGGTTCACCGAGTCCAGATAGCTGTTCTGCCCCACCCGCACCTCCACGTGCAGATGGGGACCGATGGCAATGCCGGTCATCCCCACCGCGCCTACAACCACATCGGGCGTCACCTGCTGCCCCCGCTCCACATAGACTTCGCTCATGTGGCCGAGCAGCACGTAGACATCCTGCTCACCCTCCGGGGTGGGCAGGCGACGGTTCAGACGGATGACCACCGCATTGCCATAGAAATTGTTGTACGGCCCCAGCAACGCGGGGTTGTCCGGTCCGGCGTGGACCACTTCACCCTCGCCCATGGCCAACACCGGCGCGCCCGCATTGTTGGAAATATCCACCCCGTGATGGATGCGGTAACGATTCCCGGCTGTGCTGCCAAACTGGTAGTTGGGGCTGTAAAGCTGATCGTAGCCGGACGGATGGGGCTGGCCCAGCCAGAAATGATCGACATCTGGGGCTGCGGCAGGCGTAAACTCCGCCCACTGGGGGCCGGGGACCAGAGCAATCGCGGGCGCGGGGGTTGGCTGCGCGGGGGGCGGAGGTGTGCTGGTGTGCTGGGCTTCTACGGCAGTTCGGCTTGTCTTGCGCGTGCCTGTGGCCAATTCGCCCACACCCGCCACCGCCTGGCTCACCGCTTCCCGCGGTTCGGCTGTCATCTCGGCCAAAGAGGCCAGCAGATTGGCCAGACTCTCCGGTCGGCTGGAAGTGGCAGATACATCACTTGCACTACTCTCGGCCTCTGCCGCGCGTGGGTCCGTCTCCGCCTCCTCCGGGCTGCTCACCGGCAAGGCAGGGGCATCTTCGATTTCCGCACCGAATGGGAGCGGCTCGGAGTGCGCAATCGTCACCGATCTGTCACTCTCTACCTGCTGGGAAGTGAGGGCGCTAAAACGTTCTTTGGTGGCCGCGATCTGCTGGGGAGATGCGTTTTGGGCAGAGGGCAGGTTGGCGGATGCACTGGCCGCGTCGTTGCTTGCGCTGGCAGCCACAGGGGAGGTGAGTTGGCCTGCGATAGGCTGACCAATGGCAGACGAGAGAGCCGGGGCCGCGGCTTCACCCGGCCAGTATATCCAGGCCAGCAGGACAATCACCGAAGCCATTCCGATTTGGCCTGCTGCGCCCAGGTTGCGCCGGGGAAAACCGGGCATCTCCCAGGCGGCGGTCAGCTTCTCGGCCCCCAGCCCCTGTGCTACAATGTGGCCGTAGATACGGCGCAAAACCTGGCCGCCGGCGGCGGCGTTGCGCGCCTGGGCTGCCCGCCTCGAGCGGCTGTAGGAGCCGATTAGTGTAGCAATCAGCCTGAAAAAATAGGACAGACTGAAGGTGTGGGCAAAATGGACGAAAAGCAGGCGGTAGGCGAAACCGCGTTTTCCAAAGATCACGAGACTGCACCCCGCACGCTCTGTTTCGACATTTTTTCACTCTTCCCGCCGATGTTTGCGGGGCCGTTCTCCGAGAGTATTTTGAAACGCGCGCTGGAGAAACATCTGATTCAGATTCGCCTGCACGATATTCGGGCCTACACCACCGACCGCCATCACGTCTGCGATGGGACGCCCTATGGCGGCGGCGGGGGAATGGTGATGAAACCCGAACCGATCGTGCGCGCCGTGGAAACCGTTCTCGCCCATCCCGCAGGCTGGGAATTGCCCGTAGAAGCGGCCTTTGTCGATCTGCCCCCGTGGGATGCAGAGACCGCCACTCCCCTGCCCGCCGACGCGCCTGTGATTCTGCTCACCCCCCAGGGCCGCCGCTTCGACCAGTCTGTGGCGTTGGAACTGAGCCAGCACGCCCGTATCGCCCTGATTTGCGGGCGCTACGAAGGGGTAGACGAGCGGGTGCGCAGCCAACTGGTCACCGATGAAATCAGCATCGGCGATTTTGTCCTCAGCGGGGGCGAATTGGCCGCAATGGTCATCGTCGATGCTGTGACCCGCCTGCTGCCCGGCGCGCTGGGCGATGCGTTGGGCGCGCACCAGGACAGCCATTCCGCCGGAACCAGCGGCCTGCTGGAAGGCCCCCACTACACCCGGCCGCACAACTTTCGGGGTGAAACTGCGCCGGATGTGCTGCTCAGCGGCCACCACGCCCAGGTGGAGCGCTGGCGACGGGAACAGTCCCTGCTGCGCACACTGGAGCGCCGCCCGGAGTTGCTTGCCGCGGCTGTGGAGCAACTGTCCAAAGCGGATCGGGCCTTCCTCGCGGCCCACGGCTGGGCCGCTCACCCGTAGGGCGGATTGCCAATCCGCCCGAGGATGGACTCAAAACAGAGCTATTCTAACACCACTTTCGAGCGACCCCAAAACCGATGAATGGGGGTGCCTGTATTTCGCATTCCGCACTCCGCATTCCGCACTCCCCATTCACCCGATGCCCCACGTCCCTGGATTGAGCAGCCCTTCGTCGTCCAGACGCAGCCCACGCAACTGATCCACCAGAGCAGGCGGCAATTCTAGCGTCGCGGCTTGCAGCGCGTGGTTCACTTCCTGCACGCTGCCCACGCCTACCAGCACTGCGTGGATGGCCGGCTGCGCCAGGGCAAAAGCGACCGCGGCCTGGGCCGGGCTGCAACCGATACCCGCTTCCGCCACCGTGCGGCGAAAACGGCGGGAGCGCTCCCGCAACGGTTCCAGATGGTCCGGCAGATGTTCGCCCCGCTCGGTCAGCGCCCCTTTGAGCAGAACAGAACGCACGACAACCCCCACCTTCCGCGCCTGGGCCGCAGCGAAAAAGTGATCCGCCAGGCGCTGGTCCAGCACCGAATAGGTCACCTGCATCACATCGAAAATGTCGTAGTTCAGCGCGGCCAGGGGCAAGGCTGCGCCGTAGAACGAGCCGCCCGTCCAGCGAACTTTGCCCGCTCGTCTGGCTGTGGCGAAGACCTCGGCCACCGTCTCGGCCTGCTCCAGCAGCGCCGTGTCTACGTTGTGAATCTGCCAAATGTCCAGCCAATCCGTGTGCAACTGGCGCAGGCTCACGTCCAGAGAAGCGCACATCGTCCGGCGCAGTTCGTCGCCCGTGGGTGTGCAGCCGTCGGATCGCTGGGTTGCCACTTTGGAAGCCAGCACCACCCGATCCCGGCGATCCGCCAGGGCCAGCCCCAGCACCCGTTCGCTCTCGCCATAGGCGCGGGCCGTGTCGATGAAATTGACGCCCCCGTCCAGGCTGGCGTGGACGATGCGCACCCCTTCCGCATCGCCGGGACGGCCGCTTTCCCCCGGCAGAGGAATCCCGTATTCCAGCCCCAATTCGACCGTTCCCAACGCCAGGGCCGACACCGACAGCCCCGTGCGGCCCAGTGTTCGATAGCGCATCGCTGACTCCAAGCTTTGCCTTTGCGTCTTTGTGTCTTTGTGGTTCATCCGATCCGAAGTGTTCCGAAGCGGCCCGGTTTGTGGAAATCCGCCGGGTCGGTGAGGGTGGGCGACCAGCAACTGAACTCCGGCGCGGCGGCCCGCGGGCGTTCGATGCGGTAGAAGTTGGCCCGCCACACCCCTGGCAGTGGAGCCGAAGGCGCAATCCCCGCCCAGGGCAACACCAGCGCCGCCCACCAGCGATTCTCCTCGTCGATGCGCTGCGCGTGCCAACGAATGGCGGGCCAGTTCCAGGCGGTCTCCACAACCATTTGTGCCCGGTCGCCGCTGGGATTCTGCACCCAGGCATCGAAGAGGACACCGTTGGGGCTGACTTCGATCTCCGCATATTCCGCAGGTATCTCTGATCCCGATGCGAGAAAGACTTCCACCACCTCTTCGTCGTAGATGGGATCGTCCCGCCGGGTGAAGTTGCCCCAAATGTCCCGGTCGGCGCAATCGAAGCGCACGTAGAGCGCGTGGGCGTCGTAGCAGATGCGCACCGCGGTCTGCTGCTGGGCTGGTCCGCTGCCGTTGGCAAGTTGAAGAGGTGGGAACGTAGGCACGGCTTGCCAGGGCCACGCGTCCCATACGGCGTTGGAGTCCCAGCCCGCCGGGGCCGGTGGGATAATGGATTTGGGAGTTGGGTTCAATGGGTCCTCCTGAGTGAACAAGTAACCGGACATGCGGCCCAAAGGGGGAAACGACGCACATCACTACAGAACCAAATAGTAGGTATAGCAGGTATTGGGTATTGGATATTTCATAGTCACAACGGCCCCACGAAATATCCAATACCCAATATCCAATACCCTTTCACCGCACCAGACGGCGGAAGGGTTCTTTCTTCAGGTCACAAAGCAGGAGTGCGTCCAGGCTGTCGTCTTCCAGCCCCTGGCGGATCACCTGCAACGCGCCGAATGCCGCTTCGACCGTCTCTTCAATGTCAAGCGGGGTATGGGCCAGAGTGGCTTTGAAGCTGGCGTAGCAGTGGACACCCCGCCGGGCCATCTCCTGTACGAAGAGCGTGTTGACTTTCGGGCGCAGGCTCTCGTCGGGCAGAGTCAGGTGCAGGGTTGGGTTTGTGTGCAGACCGATCAGACTGCCAGTCAGCCCGGCCGCGGCGATGGCCTGATCGACGCCGGCGCGCAGGCTCTCGCCGATCTCCTGGAAACGACGCTCGGACTCACGTCGCTTCAACTCGCGAATGGTTGTCAGGCTGGCGGCCAGGCCGATGTTATCGCTCCAGTAGGAGCTGGAGATAAACATCCGGCCCGCGGCTTCCATCACCGCGCGCTGGCCGACGACCGCGCCCATTGGGTAGCCGTTGGACATGGCCTTAGCGACGACGGTCATGTGGGGCGTGACGCCCACGGCCTGCTGCACGCCGCCGATGCGCAGCCGCCAGCCGCAGGAGACCTCATCGAAGATGAGTATGCCGTCGTGCTGCTCCACCAGCTTCTTGACGCCTTCCAGATAGCCGGGCGGTGGCAGTTGGGTGCGCGCCGGTTCCATCATCACCGCCGCCGCCTCGCCCGCGTGATCATCCAATAAACGGGCCAGGACGTCCAGATCGCCGTAGGGGAAGGGGAAGACTGTGCCGGCCAGGACGCGGGGCACGCCGGTGGGTTCGATGCCGGCAAAGGGATACTCGCCGCTTTCCGGGTCCACGCCGAAGTTGGCGGCCTGATACCAATCGTACCAGCCGTGATAACCGCAGATGAGGATTTTGTCCCGGCCCGTGACGCCCCGGGCAATGCGTGCGGCCACCGCGCAGGCCTCGCCGCCGCCTTTGGTGTAGCGCACCATCTCGGCGCTGGGAACGGCAGCGGCCAGTTCCTCGGCCAGCTCGATTTCCAGCGGGCTGTTGAGGGTGTAGATGCTGCCCCGGTCGATTTGCTCTTTTACCGCCGCGTCCACCACCGGATCGGCGTGACCGAGGATGACGGCGCCCACTGCATTCACCCAATCGATGTACTCATTCTCGTCCACATCGACAAAGCGCGACCCTTTGGCTCGCTGGGCATAGACCGGGCTGATGCCGGCGGCGAATTGGTCGGCGCGACGGCTGATCAGTTGGGTACGGCCGGGGATCAGCTCAGCGGCGCGGCGGTAGAGTGCGTAGGAGCGGGATACGTCGGGTGTGTGTGTCATACGCTCTATTGTACTGTTTGCCCGGCGGGAAGACAAGATTGCTTGTGGGGGTGGAGGAGGGTATGATGAAGATAGTGAGCAGTTATCAGTTATCAGTAGGTAGTCGATTTCCACTGATGACTGTTCACTGATAACTGTCCACTGATGACTGTTCACTGATAACTGTTCACTGACAACTATCCCAGGCGAAAGGACAGACCGCATGGCAATCCTCGACAAATTCAATTTGACTGGCCGCGTGGCCCTGGTCACAGGCGGCAACCGGGGGCTGGGCCGCCAGATGGCCCTGGCCCTGGCCGAAGCGGGCGCGGATGTGGCGCTGACCAGCCGCGATCAGGCGCGGGCGGACGAGGCCGCGGCGTCGATTGCCCAGGCCACGGGACACACTGTGCGCGGCTATGCCTGCGACGTGAGCAGCGCGACGGAGACGCTGGCCGTCGTCCAACGGGCCATCGCCGAGTTGGGCGGGCTGCACATTCTGGTCAACAACGCCGGCATCAACATCCGCGGCCCGATTGATGAGTTGACACCGGAGGAATTTCGCCAGGTGTTGGAGACGAACGTCGTCGGCGTTTGGAACGTCTGCCGGGCCGCGGCGGGCCATCTGAAAAAGCAGCGCTACGGGCGGGTCATCAACATCGGCTCCACTCTTTCGGTCATTGCCCTGACCGACCGCACCCCCTATACGAGCAGCAAAGGTGCGGTCTTGCAAATGTCCCGCGCCCTGGCTCTGGAATGGGCGCCCTACCGCATTACCGTCAACACAATGCTGCCCGGCCCCTTTGCCACGGAGATGAACACGCCCCTGAAGGAGGACCCGGAGAAGTACAAAGAGTCTATCGCCAAGATTCCCCTGGGGCGCTGGGGGGAAGTGGAGGAGATCGGCGGGCTGGCCGTCTTTCTGGCCAGCGACGCGGCCAGCTTCGTCACCGGCGCTGGGGTGACGATCGACGGCGGCTGGACGGTGCATTGAGCGAGCTGGTTACCCTCTTTCTGGCCGAACAATCCGGATCATCCCTATCTGATAGAGCAGTCTTCTTCGCCAGATCCATAAATAACGGAAAATCAACGACGATGCCACTCCCAACCGACGCTCAAGAAAATGCCAATGCTCACGAATTATCTACCGGTCATCCGCATTCTCACGACCACCCTCACGACCATCCGCACCCTCATCCCCACGACGACCACAAGGGTCTGTGGGGCTGGATCAGTGCCATTTTTCACCTGCACGGCCATAGCCAGCAGCGCACAGCGATAGCATCTGACACGGCGTTCATGCAAGACGATGGCGGTATTCGCACCGTCTGGTTGGCTCTGGCCGCGCTAACGGTTACGGCACTCTTCCAGATTGTCATTGTGCGTATGAGTGGCAGCGTGGCCCTATTGGCCGATACGATTCACAATATTGGTGATGGCCTCAACTCGATACCCCTGCTCATCGCCTTCTACCTGGTCCGGCGTATTCCCACACGCCGCTACACGTATGGGTTTTCCCGGGCGGAGGATGTGGCCGGTGTATTGATTGTCCTCTCCATCGCGGTCAGCGCTGCCGTTGTCTTTTGGGAGTCATTTCAAAAATTGCTGCATCCTACCCCTCTCACCAATCTGGGCTGGATAGCCGCTGCGTCGATCGTCGGATTCCTGGGCAACGAAGCGGTGGCCTGGTTACAGATTCGCCAAGGGCGGGAGATCGGTTCCGCTGCTCTGGTTGCCGATGGGTTGCATGCCCGTACAGATGGACTTACATCTCTGGCTGTGCTTGTCGCCGTTGGCGGAACCTGGCTGGGCTATCCCATTGTCGATCCGATTATCGGTTTTCTTATCGGTATTGCTATTCTTTTCATCACAAAGGACGCGACAATCTCCATGTGGTATCGCTTGATGGATGCCATCGAGCCGGAGATTTTGGAACAGACCGAAGCAGTTATACGCCAACGAGAAGAGGTGCGGAGTCTGCATCGATTGCGTATGCGGTGGATGGGCCATCAACTGCACGCCGACATATGCATTGGTGTAGATGCGAACCTCACGACGGCTGAAGGTCATCACATTGCCGATCACGTACGCCAGGATCTGTTGCATACAATTCACCATCTTGCCGATGTGACTATCCATTTAGATCCCTGGTTCGGAGTATCAGAGCAGGCGTCATAAAGGGATACAAATGGTATGGGTGAAGCGTTTTTGGTGAACATAAGCCTGGATTGGATGTAAATGCTCTAAACTATGGACGAGCATAAATACGAAGTGATTATTTATTGGAGTGCCGACGATAAGGCTTTTGTGGCTGATGTGCCCGAACTACCCGGTTGTATGGCGCACGGCGGCTCACAGGAAACAGCGCTGGCAAGCGCCAAAGAAGCGATGCAACTTTGGCTGGACACCGCAGCGGAATTTGGCGATGCAATTCCCGCGCCCAAAGGTCGTCGTCTTCTATTCGCCTGAAAGAATCGGTCCGTGAACAAACAACCCAACAGCCACTTCTGCTTCATCTGCGGCGTGAAAAACGTCGCCGGTGTGCAGGTGCGCTTCTACGAGACCCAGGCCGACGACAGCAGCCCCGAAATCCTGGCCCGTTTCTGCGGCCAGCCCATCCACCAGGGCTATCCGGGACGGATGCATGGCGGCGTCCTCACGGGCATTTTGGACGAAACGATAGGCCGGGCTGTCAACTACGGCGTGGGGGAAGATGTGGAGACGTGGGGCGTCACCGCCAATCTGGACCTGCGTTTTCTGCTGCCTGTACCGCTCGGCGTGGAACTGACCGCGCGGGGTCGCATCACAGCAGAGAACCGGCGGCTCTTCCAGGGCAGCGGCGAGGTCTATCTGCCCGATGGCCGGGTGGCCGTGTCCGCCACGGGCAAGTTTCTCAAACTGCGCCTGGACGAAATCTCCGATGCGGACCCGACCGCGCTAGGCTGGCAAGTCTATCCCGATGAGAAGGGGAGTAAAGAAATTGTTTGAACAGATCGATCACATCGGAGTTGTCGTCAACAGCATCGACGACGCGCTGACAACCTGGCGGGACACGCTGGGTTTTGCCCTGCTGGAACGCAAAGCTGTGCCCACACACGGGGTGGAGGTCGCTTTTGTGGACGCGGGCAACGGCACCGTCGAGTTCCTGGCCCCCACCGACTCGAACAGCGGCACAGCCCGCTTCCTCGCCAGCCGGGGCGAAGGCACCCACCACATCTGCTTTGCCGTGGCGGATATTGTGGCCGCGCTGGCCGAACTGAAAAGCCGGGGTGTGCGCCTCATCGACGAGACGCCCCGACAGGGCGTGCATGGACTGGTGGCCTTTGTCCATCCCAAAGCGGCCAACGGCGTACTGATCGAACTTCTGCAAAAGAGTCCCCACCATCCATGACCGCCCAAGCCCGCGCCGCCCGGAGCAGCCGGGTCTCTCTGGCTGCCTGGAACCAGGCCATCGACGATCTGATCCAAAGCTGGCGGGCGGAAGAAGCCATTCCCCGCATTCGCACGGTTCTCAAAAGCCTGCCCCGCCATCTGCCTTCCTACTTTCGCCTGCTGCAAGCCATCTGGCTGCTGCACCGCTGGGACGAGGGGCAGGACTGGGCGCTGCGTCTGCTGCGCGCTGATCCCTGCAATGAATTGGCCTGGGGTGTGTTAGCCAACGGCGCTGAGCAGCAGGGCAACCTGGCCGACGCCCGCCGCTATTGGAGCCGGGCTTTTGAGAATGCGCCCTACAACCAGCCCATCCGTGCTGGGATGGTGCGCACCGCGCCGGGCAAAACCGAACCTCTGCAGCTCACCCACGCAGCCTTTGCCACCCTCTGCCGTATGGATGGACGCTGGGCGCGCGCGGTGGAACTCTACACACCCCTGCAGCAGGAACCTCCCCGCCGTATGGATTTGCAGTGCGCGTTGCTCGAATCCCTGTGGCGGGCAGAGCGCCAGGAGGAGGCGCTGGGTCTGGCCGCCCATCTGGTGCGCCTCGAGCCGAATCTGCTCATCGGCTGGCTGGTCTCGGCCCAGGTGGGCGACGAAACGGATCAGGCCCTGGCCCAGGCGCCCCTGGCCGCGCTGGACGCG
>JACQGT010000353.1 GCA_016199425.1 Chloroflexota bacterium | reverse complement strand
GGTGACAAGGTGAAATAATGTCACTCTTTGGCTGTACCCGGTATCGAAAGAGAACGGGACGCGGATGAACGCGGATTGAATCCGTCAATTCTGCAATCCGTGTTCTATTCTTCTGCTTTTGCGTGGGACAGCACGCGACACGCCTCGGCCCAGGCCCGGTCCGGGTCTTCACAGCTCTCTTTCATACCGATCTGCCCCTCCCACGCCCAAATGTAGAGCGCGTCCGGACGCTCACGCACGACGATCTCCCCGTATTCTCCGATACGCGGCTCCTTGCCTGCCTTCATCCGCCAACACTCGATCCACTCGTGATGGACTTTGCCTGTCGTGCGGCAAAGCTCGGCCATCTCGCGAATCAGCGGCACAGCTTCCTGCCAATCCCGCTCCTCGTTCGTCCAGTAGATGTCCGTGCCCAGATTGTCCAGATTGGGCAGGGCAGCCACTTCCTGCCAGAGCACCCGGTCCTCCGGCATCAGACAGCACATCGTCTCCAGGGCCGGATGGTTGGCTTTGCAGTAGTCGGCCATCTGGGCCACGTAATTGATCACACAGCGGCGGCGGAAGGCGCTCTGCTGCGCCGGGCTGGCCGCCAACAGGTCCCCATCAAACCACTCGGCGTAGCGCGCCCGGCAGGACGGGCAGAAACAGTCGTCCAGGGGCGTGGGTTCGTCGATGAAGTAGCCCGCATAGCCGGCCTGGGCGATGACATCCACCATCTCCTGCAAGCGGCGCACGCAGAGTGGGTTGACGTAGCAGCCCGCGGCCCGGTGTCCGCCGTCGCGGGCCACCTGAAAGCCCGCCGGGTTTTCCAACAGAAACTGGCTGGAGCGTCCGCCGCCAAAGAGATTGAGCGCGCCCCAAAAAATGGCGATGGGGCGCAGACCGAACTCACGGGCGATCGGCGGGGCAAAACGCACCTTCCCCGGCAGATGCAGGAAGTCGTTCTCCTGGGCACAGACGAATACGTCATCCAGGCGCAGAGCGCGCATCTCCGCCATATCTGTGCGCATGTGCTTGGGGTTGTGATGGCCCATATAGGAAACGCCGGTACGCATGGGATACCTCCTGGTTGAAATGAGTTATGGGTTGAGGCGTGAAACGTGAGTGTACGTGACGTACTTTCACGTTTTACGTTTCACGTTTCACGTTTTCTTCGACAATCGCCCCAATCGCCCCAATCGTCGCCTGCTGATAGGTCAACCCATTGGGCAACGTCTGGCTGGTGGTCATATAGCCCGTACTGCCGCCGTGGGTCATCGGCCCCAGGCAGCGGAAGACGATGCGCCCCCGCCGCCGCGCCCGGTTCCAGTCCGAATACCACATCAGCGGCCAGCGCCCTGGAAAGACGAGAGGGGTCAGCCGCTGGGAGGTGTCCTTCTCGCCGTAGAGGTGGTAGACCCGATCCACGGCCAGCAGGCCGGGGTCGCTGCCACAAATACCGCCCAGGAGGATGACGTAGACCGGTCTGCCGATCTGTTCACGCAGATAGGGGGCCGCGCCCACGGCGATCTGCCCCGCGCCGCTGTAGCCCACGACGAAAACCGGCGCCGGCTGCTCCGGATCGTAGCCGCGCTGGGCCATCCCGTGGGCAATGACCCGGGCCATGGCCTGGTTGTAGAGGGGACCGTAGCGGTGGTCGATGGAGATCGCCACCTGCCAGATGTTGCGCAGGTTGATCAGATAGCCGCCCAGCCGCTCCAGCCAGTTGTCGCTGAGTTTGCTGCGCAGCGCCCAGCGCCAGAGCCGGGCAAAGACGGGCTGGCCGGTGAGGGGCAGATTGTTGACTGAATAGGGAAAAATATCGTCGATGACAATCGAGTGGGTCAGACTCTCATCCAGCCGTTCCAGAAAGGCGCGCTCCCGGCGGCTCAGACTTTCGCCCCCCACCTGGGCAATGCCGGAAAGAAAGATCAGATAGCTGTCCACATCTTCCAGCGCTTTGGCCCCGGGCAGATCGATGGGCAGATCGTCGGTGTGGATATTCGAGCCAAACCAGCCCGCCCACCAGCCCAGCGCCTCGAAAGGGGCCAGGGCAGCCCAGGCCAGCAGGGCGACAACGGCGATGCCCAGCAGGGAGAGCAGATCGGCCAGGGGTTCAGCCATTGCCGTTCCCCCCGCGCCGGTTGCGCCGGAAACGCGCCCGCCACTCTACGGGCAGGCGGATGCGGCGCAGATCGTCGGTTGTCCAGCGCAGGGGCGCGCCCGCGGCCCGATTCTCCGCCCAGCGTTCGAAGGCCAGTAGCGGACGCCCCAACGTGCGCCGGGCGATTTGCACCAGCAGCCAGCCCAGCCCACTGCACGCCGCCGCCTGCCAGATCGTCAGCCCCAGCCCCGCGCTGACCGCCACGACCGTCGCCAGGAGGCTCCAGACGCCGATGATAAGCGCAAAGAGGCTGCCCAAATAGGGCGTCAGAACGAAGAAACCCAGGAGTTGGGGCGCATAGGCCAGCCCCACAGAGCGGGCCACGACCACGAATTCCTCGCCCCGGCCAAAGAGACGCATCCCCACCAGCCAGATGGTGGC
>JACQGT010000352.1 GCA_016199425.1 Chloroflexota bacterium | reverse complement strand
GTCCTGGTATGCGCTGGAGTCGTGCCGGCATCAATCGTTTGCTTCCTATTCGTGCTGCCGTCATGCAGGACTCTTTTGACTCCGACTGGACCACCCTTTACTCCCCTCCCTAAAACTGAAATGCACCCCGCCGTCTGTCCACTCGTTGACAGGCGGCGGGCTGGGCAGTACAATCGGTACTAACATGTGTTGCGGGAAACTTTGGGCAATCAACGAGCAGACCCCCAGGAGGAAACACAAATGAGAGCCGCAGTCTGTTATGAGTTTGGCAAACCGTTGGTGATTGAAGAGATCGAAATTGACCCACCCCAAACAGGCGAGGTGCTGGTAAAGGTGGTCGCCTGCGCCATCTGCCACAGCGATGTTCACAAAATTCGCGGCGACTGGGGCGGCAAGTTACCCACAGTGGCCGGGCACGAAGCGGCGGGGGTGGCGGCGGCGGTCGGGCCGGGCGTGACACTGATCCAGCCAGGTGATCACGTGGTGATGTCCCTGTTGCGGGCGTGCGGGCGCTGTTTTTTCTGTAACCAGGGCCAGCCCCATTTGTGCAGCGCTGAATTCGCACTCACGACGGAATCCCGCCTGCACGCCGCAGATGGCAGTTCCATCGAGCAAGGCATCAAAGTGGCCGGTTTTGCCGAATATGCAGTGGTGGACCAATCCCAACTGGTCTCGATCCCCAAAGATATACCCCTGGACAGCGCCAGCCTGCTGGCCTGCGGTGTCATCACCGGTCTGGGCGCCGTGGTCAACACGGCCAAAGTAGGACCCGGCCAGAGTGTGGTTGTGATTGGGGTGGGCGGCGTGGGTCTGAATGCCATCCAGGGCGCGGCCTTATCGGGCGGTGATCCGATCATTGCCGTCGATCTGTTGGACAGCAAGTTGGAGGCGGCCCTCGCTTTTGGGGCCACCCACGCCGTGAATGGCCGCGACGGCGAGGCCGTCATCGAGAAGGTCCAGAGTCTGACCGGCGGACGGGGTGCTGACTACGTATTCATCACCGTTGGCAGCCCGGCCGCAGTGGCGCAAGGTATCCCCCTGACGCGGCGGGGCGGAACATTGGTTTTGGTCGGTATCCCGGATGACAGAGCCACCCATCCCCTTCCGTTGGCGCAGACGGTTTGGCGCGAGCAACGGATACTGGGCAGTTCCATGGGGTCAACGCGCTTGAGTACCCAAGTGCCCCAGTTGGTTTCTCTCTATCTGAGCGGGCGACTGAAACTGGATGAGCTGATCTCGGCCCGTTTCCCGCTGGAACAGATCAACGAAGCCATCGCCTCTATGGAAACCGGCCAGGCTTTGCGTAATGTGATTATGCTCTAAAGGCCATCCCAATGCTCTGAATACGCCGCCCCGATTGTAGACGATTCGCAAACAATTTGTCCCTTGACATCCATGACGCAGTGTGTTACAATTTCGGTGTAACGCACTGCGTCATTTTTTTAGAGAAGCACCGGCTTTGTCCGGATACCCAATAGGAGAATCACAATGGAAGTCAAGTTGGATGTACGCAATATCGACCTGCGCAATGCCCAGGAAGCCGTGGAAGACAACGTAAAGCAGATGCAGAAGACCGGGCGCAAAGTGGCCCTGGCCTATGCCGGTCTGTGGGGGATGGCCTACGACGAGGCCCGGTCCATTCTGGAGCGGGGACGCAAGATGGTGAACGAGGCCGAGAGCCGGGGCGAAAAGATGGAGGCCGCCAGCCTGCGCCAGATGAAAAACGCTCGGCGCAGCGTGGAGAAGCAGGTGAAGAACGCTGAAAAAAAGATGGAGAAGGTGCAGAAACGCTTCGCCAAGCAAGTGCGCCGCTCCGAGGCCCAGGCGGAGAATGAGATCGACAGCCAGGTGGAAAAGGTTCTGGAGCGCTTGGGCATCCCCAGCCGGGATCGCATTGTGAAGTTGAGCGCCGAGATCGAAGCCCTGAGCCGCAAGATTGACCGGGAAGTGGTACAGGCCAAAATAGCCGAGATGGTCGAGATGGATCCCCCTCTGGTCGGATACGATTCCATGACCGCCCGGGAGATCGTCGCCCTCCTGGATGGCATGAGCCTTGTCCAGTTGGCCGCAGTCAAAGCCTACGAAATGGCCCACGACAACCGGGTGACCATCACCCGTGAGGTGGACCGGCGCATGGAAGTGAACGTCGAGCAGAGCGAAATGGTTGTCGCATAGGGCGGCAGACCGTCGATCAATAGAAGATAAATCCCTCAAAGACCGGAGCAGCCGTATGGCTGCTCCGGTCTTTTTGTTGTTGCTCTCCTCCATCTTTGCGTTCCTAGCAAAACCGAAAAAATCGTTAGAACACGGATTTCAGAATTAGCGGATTTGCTCTGCGTATTTTCATTTATCCCAAAAATAACCCAAATCAGGGGTTGCATTTTCAGATAAGTTATGGGACAATGTGGGAGAAAGTGGGACGTATACCCTATACTTGACCAATTCCGTACCCCAAAGTGGGACAATACGAACATTTGTTCTACGCATTCGGTTAATTTGTCAAAAATTAGGGGATGAAGAGTGGTAACAATCCGTCAATTCTGCAATCTGTGTTCTATCTTTCAGGATAGTTCAGCAAAATTGCCTAAGCAACCCCCAACCACCCAAAGAGGTTCTCCGTGTTTCTCGGGGAATATAGCCACAATCTGGACAGCAAAGGGCGGCTGACCATTCCCGCCAAATACCGGGAGCAGTTGGAACCGGGGATGGTGGTGACGCGCAATCCGTCGGGCAGTTGTCTGCTGCTGATGCCGATGGACGAGTGGGAGCGTGTCTCGGCCCGGGTCAGCGCGCTGCCTTTGACTGACCGCCGCTCTGCCCTTCTGCGCCGGGCACTCTTCAGCGCCGCCGAGGACCTGACCCAGGACAAGCAGGGGCGCATTCTGGTCAGCCAGCGCCTGCGGGATTTTGCCCACATCGAGATGGCAGTGATTGTGGCCGGGATGAACACCCACATTGAGTTATGGACTCCCCAACTGTGGCAGGAGCAGGTCTTGGCCCCGCTGGAAGGTGACGAACTGGACGCGGATATGTTTGAGGCGTTGGGGGTCTAATGCTGCCGACACCCGCCGACCCCCAGGGCGCGTCCCATACCCCCGTGCTGCTGGCGGAGTGTTTGGAAGGGCTGGCTGTCTACCCCGGCGGGCGCTACATCGACGGGACGTTGGGTGGGGGCGGCCACACCGAGGCCATTTTGCAGCGCTCGGCTCCGGACGGAAAGGTGCTGGGACTGGACGCCGACCCGGCAGCCATCCGCCGGGTGGAAGAGCGGTTGAGGGCGGAAATTGCCCAAGGCAGACTGCTGCTCGCCCACACCGCCTTCGAGCGGATGGCGGCGGTGGCAGAGCAGCACGCATTTGCGCCGGTGGATGGCATTCTGCTCGATCTGGGCCTGAGCAGCTTCCAGTTGGAGACGCCAGAACGGGGTTTCGCCTTTACCCACGACGGGCCGCTGGATATGCGTTTCGACCCCACCCGCGGGGAGAGCGCAGCCGATCTCCTGAACCGGCGGGACGCGGACGAAATCGCCGATCTGATCTACCGTTACGGCGAGGAGCGCATGAGCCGGCGTATCGCCCGGGCGATTGTAGAGAATCGACCGATTGTTACCACCGGCCAGTTGGCCGCACTGGTGGAACGGGCTGTGGGTGGACGCAAGGGGCAGCGCATTCACCCGGCCACCCGCACTTTCCAGGCTCTGCGCATCGCGGTCAACGATGAACTGGGCCAGTTGGAGCGGGTGCTGGCCCAGGCCCTGGACCTGTTGCTTCCCGGCGGGCGGCTGGCGGTTATTAGCTTTCACAGCCTGGAAGATCGCATTGTAAAGGTGTGGATGCGGGAGGAAGGCAAGGATTACGTGCCGGACCCGACCAGCATCTACGGCGGGCAGGAGCGGGAACCCCGGCTGACGGTCCTGACCAAACGTCCGCTGGTTGCCAGTGACGAAGAAAGCGCCCGCAATCCGCGTAGCCGTTCTGCCAAACTGCGCATCGCCGAGAAGAAATAAAGAGTCCGCAGTCCGCAGTCCGCAGTCCCAGCAGAGGAAATTGTCGATGTTCCAGAACAGCACACTGCCATCTGTCTCTGTCGATATCACCCGCAACATCGCCGGTTCACTGCCCCGTCTGCGCGCCTGGCAGGGGCTTGCCCGCTTGGAAACACTCCTGCCGCGCACATTCCGGGAATATCTGCTCTGGCTGCTGCTGATGGCCGGGGTGATGGCGCTGGCGCTGCTTCAGGTATCGGCCACCCTCCAGATCAGCCAGACGCAGGTCGAATTGGATGATCTGCGCAACCAATACCTACTGATCGAGCAGGAAAACGCCCAACTGCTTTGGGAGATCAGCCACTACACGACTTTGGAGCGGGTGGAGGCGGAGGCTGCTGCCGCCGGATTTGTGCCCGCCCTGCGCCGCCGGTATGTGACGCCAGAGCCACTCTCCGCAACCTACTCGGCTTTGTCTCGCGACCCGGCGGCTGCGGCGGAAGTGGCGGAAAGTTTCGCCTGGTCTGTGGATGTAGACGCCGAGAGCAGACAGTTTGCCGTCGAGTTCTCCCAGTTGTGGGACGGCTGGTCTGGGCGTTGGAAGCAATTGCGCCAGGCCATTGCGGATAGCGCGGTTGCCGCAGGCGACGCTGTGCAGCAACAGATGCTGAAGATCGACATTTCTCGATACCTGTGGATTGGAAAGCCGAACGAATAGGGCGACGCCAATGGCAGCCACCAGCAAACGAAATCAGAGCGGCGCGACCGGTGGGCAACCCCCGGTCGCGCCGTCGATTGGACAGCCAGCCGCGGATACGCAAACCAGCCAGAGCAGCACCGACTTCTCGATGAAGGGGTCCGGGCGCTTACAGGTGGTCATCGCGGTTGTTGTTCTGGTGGGTGGTCTGCTCGTGCTCCGTCTGCTGGATATGCAGGTGCGCACGTGGAGCGAATATGCGCCGGCGCGCACCGGCGTTGACGCCCGCTACACCGTAGACGATACGACACCGTTGGGGGTCATCGTGGACCGGGACGGTGTCCTCCTGGCGGGAGACCGCTTTATCTATCGGGTGACGGCCACACCCAAACACATTCCCCGGCAAGAATGGGAGGCGCTTGCGCAACGGCTGGCCCGGGTGGCCGGCATTCCCGCCGAACAGGTGTGGAACCGGCTGGCAGCTAACCCGACCGCGGAATATGCAGTGCTGGCCTCGGGTGTGCCATTCCAATTGGGCCGGGCGCTAATCGACGAGAAGAAGCGGGAAGAGGCAGAGGCAAGCCAGACGGAGGATACGAGTCTGCTGCCCTTGGGCAACGTCTTTGTCCATGCCCAGCCCCGCCGTTTCTATCCCCAGGCCAGCCTGGCCAGCCAGGTGATCGGCTTTCTGAACGCAGAGCGGAAACCGGTGCTGGGGTTGGAGCGGTACTACAATAGCTTTCTGCCCAGCAGCGGCGTCGGTCTGCCCAAGGGAACTCTCTCGCCCCGCACGGTGTTGACAGAGCAGCAGCGCAAATTCCTGCCCTCTGGCAGCGAAAAGGGGCTGGTGCTCACAATTGATCGCACCATCCAGTGGATCATCGAGG
>JACQGT010000367.1 GCA_016199425.1 Chloroflexota bacterium | reverse complement strand
GGCGACGAATCCGTTCTTGTCTTTATCCGTTGTAGTGTTTTGTGCCCCAGCTTATTGAGAAGATACGTTTTCCGCAATGTCCCGGTTTTCCTGGGACAAAAAACCCTTCCGCTATCTCTCCCCCTGCCCTAAAGTTGAGTCGTGGATGCCGGGATCGTTTCAGCCGGGTATCTACAACATTGCTACGCAGAGAGATAGCCGCCAGCCTACAAATGACGGCAGCGGCTCCCACACGGAAGGATGGAATCAATGAAACGCTTGTGGATGGTCGTTGGACTGATTGTTGTCACTGCCCTGCTGGTGGTGAGTTGTACCGCGTTACCGGCCCCGCCTGTTGCCCAGGCCCCAGCGCCCATAGCGGCAGAACCCAAAGTAGAGCCGACTGCTGCCCCGGCTGTGGAACCGACAGCCGTGCCCGTTGTTGAGCCGACCGCTGCCCCCGCACCGGAACCAACGGCTGCTCCCGTAGAGGAAGAGATTCCCCGGGGTACCCTCTTTTCGGTAAAGACCGACGCCGCCCCGACTCTGGACGGCGTGGGTGACGAGGCCGCCTGGGTCAATGCGCCGATGTCTATGTTCGAGGTGGCCAAGGGCGCCAATATGGGTGAAAGCGTCATCAACATCCAATCCCTCTACAGCGACGAAATGGTCTATTTCCTGCTCTCCTGGGCAGACCCAACCCAAAGCTTTGTGCGCAGCCCCTGGGTCAAGCAGGCTGACGGCAAGTGGGCGAAGTTGAAGGACCCGGACGACAAAGGGGGCGACAATAACCTCTACTACGAGGACAAGATGGCCTTCATCTGGACCATCGATAACAGCATTCCCAAATTTGAACGCACCGGCTGCAACACGGCCTGTCACATCAAAGGCAAAGATGCAGAAGTCAAGCCCTATGGCAACAAATACACCGAAGAAGGCACGGGCGACATCTGGCACTGGAAATCGGTGCGCACCCTGAATCAACTGGATGATCAGTATCTGGATTCGACCCAGTGGTCCGCCGACACGCCCAATGCTGGCCGCCACAGCGACCCGAAGGACGGCGGCGGCTATGTGGACAATCAGACCGAGGACAAAACAATGCCCATGTGGATGGGGCCAGCCGATGCGCCGAAGGATGGCGCTCCCGGTTACATTCTGGATGACGAGAAGCTGCCCTTTGATGACAGCCTCTTTGTAGCCGGTGATATGGTTCCCGGTATTGTGAAATCCGCCTTTACCGGCGACCGGGGCGACATCTCCGCCGGATGGGTCTATGCAGATGGTAAATGGATTCTGGAGATCGGGCGGGCGCTGGTTACAGGCTCCGAGTTCGACGTACAGTTCAGCGACCTGACCCAGCCCTACTACTTCGGCATGTCTGTCTTCGACAATACCCAGGTGCGCCACGCCTTTATGCAGCGACCTGCTACACTGATTTTCAAATAGCAGCCCAGTGATTTCACCAGCAAAAGAGCAAACCGAGGGGACGCCGCAGAAGAGGCGTCCCCTTTGTTTACCCTCTCTGGCTCAAGTATACTTTGCGTTGGAATCTGTACGTGCGGTTGCAAACCATACCCACATTTCAGTATCAGTAGACCGCAACAGATGCTCCCCGCCGGTCCGTGACCGGCGGGCGGGTCACGGACCACGCCCGCAGCATTGCGGTCTACTGAGTATATGGACTCTGGCTTGTGTTCTGGAAAGAACTCTTCGCTCTCAATCAGGTCATCATCCTCTCCATCTATGGGCAGGTCTTCTTTGTCCTGGGGCTGGCGATCTTCATGCAGTCCCGGCGGCGCAGCCGGCTAAAGCTGGCGCGGGACCTGCGCTGGCTGGCCCTCTTCGGCATTCTGCATGGGTTACACGAATGGGGGCTGGTCTTTATTCCCATTCAGGC
Source organism: Chloroflexota bacterium (assembly GCA_016199425.1). GTDB lineage: Bacteria > Chloroflexota > Anaerolineae > Caldilineales > Caldilineaceae > JACQGT01. Next base: position 2,500 of record JACQGT010000367.1, on the reverse strand, counting down.
AGACTATCTGCCTTCCGCGGTTATCGTTGTTCTGCAAATGGCCCAGGTCTGGTTGCTGGCCGTTTCCTTCGTCGCTCTCCTGATCTTCGGGCTGGTGCTGCTGGAGCCTCTATCTCAGTCGATGCGTTGGTTTGCTTTTTTCCTGCTCAGCGGGTGGTTGGCGCTTGTCCTCCTCGTCTATCTTTTCATCCCGGATAGCAGCGAGAGAATCAGGCAGATCGCGACCGGCTCTCGCTATCTGATCGGACTACCTGGGGGGATGCTCTCTGCTCTGGGGCTGTACCGTCAGGCCCAAAGCCGGTTGATGGTGGCTGAGAATGCCCGCTATGGCCGGATGCTGCACTGGGCCGCCTGGTTCCTCTTTGCCTATACATTGTCCGCCGGGCTAATTGTGGCCCCAGCGTCCTTCTTCCCTGCCAATATACTGAATCGCGCTGCCTTCCTGGAATGGTCGGGCATCCCCGTGGAACTCCTGCGTTCGATCTTCGGCCTTCTGCTCACCATCAGCATTATCCGCGCGCTGGAACTCTTCGAGGTGGAAGTCGAACAATTGATCGAGACAATGGAAGTTGAGGCCATCCGGGCCACCGAACGGGAGCGCATCGGCCAGGAAATCCACGACGGGGTGATACAGGGCGCCTACTCTGTCGGGCTGATTCTGGATTCCATGGCGAAACACATAGACAACCCTCTGGCCGGCCAGCGTTTGACCCAGGCCCAACAGGTGTTGGAACAGGTCATCCTCGGCCTGCGCCGCTACATGACCTCCCTGCGCACCCGCCCCCCAGAGGGTTGCCTGGCCGAGGAACTGGCCGCGCTGACCGCTGAACCCCGCTTTCGTTCTCTGGTCAACATTCGTCTCGAAATCGCCGACGCGCCCCGCCTGGATGCAACACACACAGGCCACATCCTGGGGTTGGTGCAAGAAGCCCTCTCCAATGTGGTGCGCCACGCCCAGGCCAGTCAGGTCATTGTCCACCTGCAGGAAAGAAGGGACGTGATGGAATTGACCGTTCAGGACGACGGGCAGGGCTTTGCGTCCCAGCGGGTGGCCGCGGGCTATGGGTTGCTGACAATGCGCAATCACGCCCAGCTTCTGGGCGGTCAGTTGACCATCGACTCTGCGCCGGGCAAAGGCGCGACGGTGAAGGTGGTCTGGCCGCGTTCTGATTCCGGGAATCGGCCAGACGTACAGGGAGATTCGAGAGAACGTGTGGCCGATTCCCGGAATCGTGAGTGACGAAGGGTTCGTCGCGCACGAAAGTCGAGGTAAACGATGGCTGATCTACGGGTCTTATTGGTGGACGATCACGAAGTAGTACGCATGGGGTTGCGCCTGGTCCTGGACGAAATTCCCGGTGTGCGGCTGGTGGGCGAAGCTGAGGGAGCCGATGAGGCCATCCTCTGTTGCCAACAATTGCAGCCCGATCTGGTCATTATGGACATCAAAATGCCGGGCCGCTCCGGAATTCAGGCCTGCCGGGAGGTCACCGAACGCTGGCCCCACATCCGGGTGATACTGCTCTCGTCCTTTATCGACGACGACCTGCTGGCCGAGGCCATTGACGCGGGCGCTTCGGGCTATGTAACAAAAAATGTGAGGACAGGTGAACTGGTGCGGGCGCTGGAAGCCGTGCGCCAGGGCGGCGCTTCCTTCGATCCGGCCATCACGCAACGGGTATTGGAGATGGTGCGCCGCCGTTCCCGCCAGGGCAATCCCTTTGCCGAACTGACCAAACGGGAGATTGTCGTTCTGCACCTGCTCTCCCTGGGCAAGAGCAACATAGAGATCGCCCACGAACTGGTCTTGAGCGAAAAGACCGTGCGTAACCACGTGAGTACCGTTCTGAGCAAACTCGACGTACACAACCGGGTGGAGGCGGCCACCTTCGCCCTGCGCAAACGGGTGGTGGACTACCTGCCGCAGGATGAAGCCTGAATTTATGAGAGAAAGGGACGCAGATTTTGATGATCTGAACTCATCTGCGCTGATCTGCGTGTCCATCAAGGGGTGCCCCCCTGGGCGCTGCGTCCATTTTTGGCTGGGCTGCGCAGTGACGGATGTAGAAAGTCGGTGTTAATTAGGATGCTACTATGCAGGAAATGATGTATACTCAGTAGACTGCAATGCTCCGGGCGTGGTCCGCCGACCCGCGCGCCGGTCACGGACCGCCGGGGAGCATCTGTTGCCGTATAGTAGATAATCATGCGTGGAGCGAATGATTACCTGAACAACTATAGCACGGCCACCGGCTCACAGAGGGAGAGCCGCCGTATGCCAGCAAACAGAGCCGCCGACCCGCCTGCCGCCGACCCCTTCCGCCTGCTTTTCCACAACCACCCCCTCCCCATGTGGGTGTACGACCTGGAAACGTTGGCTTTTCTCATAGTCAACGACGACGCCGTGGAGAAATACGGCTACACCCGCGACGAATTCCTGGCATTGACTCTCAAGAACATCCGCCCGCCGGAAGAGGTAGCGCGCCTGCTGGACGATGTG
>JACQGT010000351.1 GCA_016199425.1 Chloroflexota bacterium | reverse complement strand
TTGTGGGGGAGGTGGCCTATGGCAAATCGGGCCGGGTGCAGGCAGGCCCTCAGGCCGCGGACGATCTGCTCTGGTGGCAGTTGGCCCACACAACAGCCGACAATCGGGCGCTGGTGGGTTGGGCCGCCGAAAGCGGGCCAGACAAGAGTGAACTGCTGGGCAAGAACGCGCCGCCGCCGCCCAAACCCATCGAGACCCCTGCCCCGGCAACCTACACTGTCGGCGCGCCGGTGACGAACATCTCGCCCTACGATGTGAATGTGCGCCGCTCGCCGGGCTTCGCGGGCAAACCGGACGGAGATGTGGTTGCGGTGGTTCCCAGCAAAGCGCTGCTGCGCCTGGTGGAGGGGCCCCGCCAGGCGGACGGTCTCTCCTGGTGGCGGGTGACAGGGGTGGAGGATCCGGCCATCGAGGGCTGGATGGCTGAGGTCAGCCCCATCGGTATTCGACTGCTGGCCCCCGCGCTCTTCCGCAATCTGATCGCTCTCGGCGTCCCCTACAGCGAAAATCACCCCATCTCCCAGTTGTGGGGCGAGAATCCCCAGGTCTACAGCGCTTTTACCTACGACGGCGTGCCGCTGAAGGGGCACAACGGCATCGACATTTATATGCCCATCGGCTCGGCCATTGTGGCCGCGGACGCGGGCACGGTGACGAATGCCGACTTTCTGCCCGGCGGTTACGGCAATTGGGTGCGGGTAACCCACCGTTGGGGCCACTCAGACTACGCCCATCTGAACAGGGCCCGGGTGCGAGTGGGCCAGAGCGTATCCAAAGGCGCGGTGCTGGCGGAGTCAGGCAATACGGGCAACAGCACCGGGCCTCATCTGCATTTCAGCATTCGCATCGACCCCTACTTCCGGGGGGACGGCTGGGGCGGCTTCTGCGATCCCCTGCCCTTCCTGGACCAGTCGAAGCTCAATCTCGCCCTCTATGGCCGGGACCTGGAGGCGATCCGGGACATTCCCCGCTTTGCCCCCACCCCGCCGCCGGTGGAAGAGCCGGGCCGACCGTTGCCGTAGGGAGGAGATTAGCGATTGGCGATTAGCGACTGGGGACGGGAGCCTACCCAGTCGCCAGTCGCCAGTCCCCAACACCGGAGGTTTCTATGTCTCAATTTCACAAGTACGGCTTCCACGTCAACCGGACGGGGGAGGATGTGCTGGATGCGATCCGCCGCCTGCGCCCCCGGGTGATCAAAACCCTGGAATCCAACATCGACTTCTGGAAGAGGGTGCGGGAGTTTCACCCGGATGTCTTTCTGATCGGGCGGGATTTTGTGCCCCAGGACCAGCAGAACAGATTTGTGGACGATCCCAAAGGCATTGGGCGGGCCTACGCAGAAAAGGTGCTGCGCTTGGAAGCCAATACTGTCGCTTTTCAGGGGCGTCCACTCTTTGACGCCTGGGAGTCCTACAACGAAGTGATGCCCGGCCACGTGGACGCAGACCAGAAGCGCAAGTACGACGACTTTCAGGTGGCCTACGGCGAACGGCTGCGCGCCGGCGGTTTCGAGCCGATTGCCATGAACTTTGCCACGGGCAACATGCGCGGTGAAGATTTTCTGGAACACTTCGCCGGCACGCTGGAAACCTACAAATATCTGGGCTTCCACGAATACGACTGGCCGGATCTGTGGCGGCTGCACAAAGAGAACATCGAGCAGAAGGGCGAGGAGGGGATGTGGCTCTGTCTGCGCTACCGGCGCACAATGGACCTGGAAGGGGTGCGGGCCAAATATGGCAACAAACATACGGTCATCATCACCGAAACCGGAATGACCCAGGGCGTCTCGGGCGGCGAGGATGTGGGGCCCTGGCACGCGAGCCATCCCGTGCCGGAGGAGCAGTACTGGCGCTCCCTGCTCTGGTACAACAACGAACTGATGCGGGACGACTACGTGCTGGCGGCCTGTCTTTTTGTGGTGGGTGCGGTCTCCCCCTGGCACAGCTTCGAGCATCTGGGCGGGGTGATGAACCGGCTGGAGAAGTTGGACCGTTCCGGCCCGGACCAGCCGATCCCCCAGCCCGTGCCGCCGGAGAAGCAGTGGCACGCCGGCACAGCTAGTGATGTTGTCGTGCCTCCGGTCACACCGCCGCCGCCAGTGACGCCAATTCCGACACCCCTGCCCGTAGATGCGGGCGTCAGTCAGCAGGTGTTGCGGGCCAAATTGCTGGCCGCGGGCACGGCCAGCCAGAGCATCCATTTCAACCCCAACGCGGCCATCCAGAAACGCATCTTTGCCGATGGGTTTGTGCCCAATTCGTCGGAGTTTTCGACGGAAACGGGCGGGTTGCGCTACGTGGGCCAGCAGGCCGAGCATCTGCGCACCGGCGAGGTGCGGGTCTATTACGTGCAGGAAGGGCTGTGGGACGACGTGCGGTTTGTGGGGCAGGCCGCGGGGTAGACGCGGGTCGAACGGATTACAGTAAAACAGGAGCGGGGAGCAAAAGGGGGAAGAGCCTGTTGCTCTCCGCTCTTTTTCTCCTGAGTTGATGGGTAGGGGCGCAGCAAGCAGCGCCCCTACGGTATTCCTACCAAATGATACATGACACGCCAATAGTGATAGCAACGCAAAAATGGTCACAATCTGAACACTTTCTGGTCTGGAAAGAGGTGTGGGTTTGGCGTACTCTGGTCGCAGGTGATGCAAACGCGCCAATGGATAGAAGGGAAAACAGATTTCTTGACTGATCCGTCTTCCATTTCATCCGTGTATACAAGCGCTTTACCGTCACAGCCATACACCGAAAGGAGATGCCCCGATGACCCAGAGCAGATTTCAACGAGTTTCAGCCGTAAGCCTGGCCCTGACCGGTCTGCTCCTGGCGATCTTCTGGATCACCCATGCAGAGACACTGGCCGACCCGGTCGCCTATCAGCGCCAGCATTGGTTGGGTCTGGCAGGGAGTCTTCTTCTGCCTGTGGGCCTGACGGGAATCGGCCTGCGCCTGCTGGCGGTTGACGCGGGCACAGTGGGGCTGGTTGGCTTCCTCCTCGCCTTTCTCAGCAGCCTCCTCTCCCTCGCCATCAGCGCCACCGATGCCTTTGTCTGGCCTGCCATCGCCCGCGCCCAGCCGGAGCTGATTCTGACAGCCGCCGGCGTCTTCGATCCCGACAGTCCGGTCTACACAAGCAACTTCGCGCTGATTGGCGCGGCCCTGCCGCTGGTGGTGGTGGGCTACGGCGCGCTGGGTCTGGCCCTGTGGCAGAGCCGAGCCTTCAGCCGTCCGGCGACAATTCTCTTAGTTCTGGCGGCCTGGGCCACCGCCTTCGCGCCGGGCCTGGTGCCCCACGGCGCGCTGCTGCCGAAAGTACTCGTCTACAGCCCCCTGGCGATTGCCCTGGTCTGGATGGGCGCGCAATTGTGGCGAGGTGATACACAGAGCGAGAGGAAAGGAATCGCAGAACCATGACAGACAAACCCGTCAACACGATCGGTGTCCGGGCTGGCCTCTCCTGGCGAAGGGTGCTTTTGCTGGGAACAGCCGCAGCAGTCGCCGCGTTTTGGTTCGGGATGGCCGGCGGACAACAGCCCACAGCCGCCCGCTCCTTTACACCAGAACGCATCGCCCACTTCGAGGCCGCGGGCTGGCGGGCCTATTACGACCGCAACTGGCTGCGTGTGTTGGGGCTGATGGTGCAATTGAACCGGGAGCAGTTTGGCATGTCCTGGCCGGTGGCTGGCCTGGCCGCGCTGGATGTGGTGCGGGCCAGCCTCGCCTTTGCGCCGGTGGACAACGACATCCCCGCCGCGACCGACCATCTGGCCCGCTACTACACCAGGGCGCGGGAGTCCGGCGCGATCAGCGGAGAACCGGCCCGATTGGCTGAACTGGAGATGGACTATTGGGTGGTCCACCGCCGGTTGGCGAACGAGCGCAAAGCCGCCCCCGACCACGCGGGCGATCTGACGCCGATGGTGGACGCGTTGGCTGCCCTGCACGCAGCGCTGTTCGACGCTTCGCCAGATGTGGCCCACCGATCCGCAGAGATACGCGCCCAGGCTGCGGCCCGGGTGGATCGTATCACCGGCGGCTATTCCGATGATGCGGAGGCAGATTGGAAGCATATCCAAGTGGAGTTGGACCAGGCGTATCAGATTCTTAAGCGCTTGGGCAGCCAATAGGCAAAAAGTGAACAGCGATTGGGCTGGAAAGTGAGCAGCCAGCGGCTCTATCCTGGGGTCATCCACAGATGGTGGAAATCAGATGTCAACCCACAGGAGAAGACAGATGAAGACGCAAACTGTTGCTCGTCGCCGCGCTCTTGTTCTCGGCGCCAGTATGGCTGGTCTGCTCACGGCCCGTGTCCTCAGTGAACACTTCGATCAGGTGACGATCCTGGAACGAGATACGGTGACTGCCGAACCCCAATCCCGCAAAGGCCAACCCCAGACCCGCCATCTGCACGGCCTGTTGGCTAGCGGTCTACAGATGCTGGCCCACTATTTCCCCGACCTGCCCGACGCCCTGACAGAGAACGGAGCAATCGTGGGGGATATGGCCGAAAAGATGCACTGGCATAGCTACGGCGGTTTCCGCCAGCGTTTCCACATGGGGTTAAAAGGGGCAACGATGAGCCGCCCCCTGCTGGAATCCCTCGTGCGCCAGCGCACATTGGCCCGCCCCAATATCACTCTGCGCGACAACACAGCCGTCAAAGGATTGGTGACGACCACTGACCGCTCGAAGGTAGTCGGCGTGGAGGTGGAGAGCCGAGGCGCATCCACCCACAATGAGACGATCAGCGCCGATTTGGTGGTGGACGCCACCGGCCGAGGTTCGCGCACGCCCCAGTGGTTGACGGAACTGGGCTACGCAGCCCCTGCCGAGAGTGAAGTGAAGGTGGATGTGGGCTACGCCACCCGGCTCTACCGGCGCGACCCTAGCGATCCGTTGGGGCAGGATTGGATTCTTTCTACGCCAGAAGCGCCGAGGGAAAGCCGTTTCGGCGGCATCTTCCCCATCGAGAGTGACCGCTGGATCATTTCCATCGGCGGCTGGGCGGGCGATCACGCGCCGACGGACGAGGAGGGCTTCCTGGCCTTTGCCCACTCCCTGCCCAACCCCGACATCTATAGGATCATCAGCCAAGCCGAGCCGCTGTCGAAGATCATCGCCTACAAATTCCCGGCCAGTTTGCGTCGTCACTACGAACAGTTGGAGCGCTTTCCCCAGGGCCTTCTGGTGCTGGGCGACGCCATCAGCAGCTTCAACCCCACCTACGGCCAGGGAATGAGTTCGGCGATTTTGCAGGCGGCCGCGCTGGACAAAATTCTGGCACAGAAGTCGGTTGCGCCGGAGTTGCTGGCTCGCACCTTCTTCAAAGCCGCGGCCGCAGTGGTGGATACCCCGTGGCAGCTTTCGGTGGGCGAAGATTTCCGTTTCCCCCAGACGACTGGCCCCAAACCGGCAGGCGTGGACCTGATCAATCGCTACGTGGCTGCTGTCCATCGAGCCACCCGCTTCGACCCGGAGGTGGGACGTGCCTTTCTGAAGGTGATGAATCTGCTGGAGCCGCCCACCAGCCTGATGACGCCGGGGATGATGTGGCGGGTATGGAAGGCGAACCGGGCCAACCGGCAAGAGTCCAGGCGAGTGACTGAGGAACGTGCAGCACAAGTGGCTGTATAGCTGTAGCAGTCAAACACAAACCAACCAAAGAGGAGAATCTGCATGAGCAATTTTGTACTGGTACACGGATCCTGGCACGGCGCGTGGTGCTGGCGCGATCTCACGCCCCGATTGGAGGCTTTGGGTCACCGGGTGGTGACACTGGACTTGCCTGGTCACGGCGAGGATCAGAGCCCGCCCCAGGCAGTCACCCTGCAAAGCTACGCGGATCGGGTGGGCGCGGCTCTGGGCGAATTCAGTGAGCCGGCGGTTCTGGTGGGCCACAGTATGGGCGGTATCGCCATCAGCCAGGCAGCCGAACAGTTCCCGGAAAAGATTGCCTCGCTGGTCTACCTGTGCGCATTCCTGCTCCAAAACGGCCAGCCGCTGGTTCAGGTCGCGCTGGCAGATCAGGCGTCATCCCTCATCCCCAATCTCATGCCAGACGAAGCGGGGGCGGTGATGCGGTTGAAAGATGGAAATCTGGCGGACGTTTTCTATGCAGATTGCGCGCCGGAGACGGCAGAGTGGGCGCTTGCCCAGTTGCGGCCCGATCCGATTGCGCCCGTGGGCACGCCGATTCAGATCACCGATGCGAACTACGGGCGGATTCCCCGCTATTATATCGAGTGTTTGCAGGATCGAGCGGTCTCGCCCAGTGTGCAGAAGGTAATGTACACGGCCATGCCCTGCCGCCGGGTGATTTCCATGCAAACCAGCCATTCGCCCTTCCTCTCCGCCCCCGGGGAGCTGGCCGGACATCTCGCCGAAATTGACAGAGAAAGTAGATAGACACCAACCCAACGATGGGGAAGTCGATGGATAGCGCGATGAGAAGTCGGGGTGGGCAAATGGCTCATCCCGACTCTTTTTGTGTGGTTTGCCAACAGAAGAACAGAAGAAAAGCATCTTTCATCGCGGTAGAAATTGTGGTATCTTTGGGCCAACAGAAGCCTTTGGTTCACGCCGCATGTGCAAGGACTTCAATTCCGTGCCACAAGATGAAGACTTTGATCTGTTGAGCGACATATCGGACATAGAAACGATTGCTCGTGGTACAGGTGTGCGTATCCGACGGTATCTGAGTGCTACATACGGCAATGGACAGTGGCGCAAGCGCAAAGGGAACACCTGGATTCGTATCATACGTACCGATGAAGTTCAATTTGCGGAGTTGCACTGGTTTGAAGCGCACGGTATTGGGCGGCGTGATATGAAACGGAAACGGAAACTCCGGGGAGAATGAAGAATGCAATACGTTCGCTGCATTAACAACAGGGGATACCAGGCCAGTCTGACGATTGGCGCGACATATAAAATTCTTGCCAATAATGAGCCAGGTTCTCTGCGCATCATCGACAACGAAGGAGAGGACTATCTATACGACGCGGAACGCTTCCAAATGGTGGAGTTGAACGATGAACAGCCTATTGACGACGCTGTTACAATTCACCTGAACAGCCAACTCAAAGGAATTTTGCGCGCAGAAGCTCTCGCATCCCAGACGAATGTCAGCGCGCTGCTACGTGAATGGATTGAGGAACGGCTAGATTTACCACTTGCGTAAGAGGCGGGTAATGGCAGTGCCTAATTTGGACGAAGTACGAAAGTTTGCGCTACAACTTCACCTGGCGAACAGATACTGGCATGGCGAATTTATGGGCTGGGACGCCGAGTACAACCCGGAATCGCCGCTCCCGCCCCTGGACTCTAAAATGTCCTTTACGCCAGCGAATTTTTCTATGGGAGAAAGCGGTATTTGGTTCTTTTCGTTGATGTGGGAACGCGGGCGTGAAGCTGCGTCGTCGGAATTTCTGGACGACCGAAACCTGGAGCAAATTGAGATGGCGCATCTTCCCGCATAAACTCGCACAACACCCCACTTTCTGCTACACTCTTTCTTGCACAGTAACCCACTTCCTGCACGAAAGAGAGTAAGCAGATGACAGTACAATCCCCTTCCGACTTCCAACACGTCAACTACCTGTGGGACGACGCAGTGGCCGACCGGCTGGACCCGGTGGAGCGTCTCGTCTACCGCTCCAATCTGCTGGGCGCAGACCAGCGCATCACCAACACCGGCGGCGGGAATACGTCATCCAAAGTGACGATGACCGATCCCATCGGCGGCGCGCCCGTGGAGGTGATGTGGGTCAAAGGCTCCGGCGGCGACTTGCGCACCTCCAAGCGAGCCAATTTTGCCTCGTTGTATATGGACAAACTGCGCAGCCTGCGCGCCATCTACGACCGGGCTGAGGAAAAGGGGGTCAAAACCCCCATCGAGGACCAGATGGTGGCCCTCTACACCCATTGCGTCTACAACCTGAACCCCCGGGCCACTTCCATCGACACGCCCCTGCACTCCTTCATCCCCGCCACGCACGTAGACCACACCCACCCCAATGCGGTCATCGCCATCGCCGCCGCCAAAAATTCCCAGAAGCTGACCGGGGAAATCTTCGGCGATGAGATCGGCTGGGTGGGCTGGCAGCGCCCCGGCTACGATCTGGGGCTGGTGATGGGCGATCTGGCCCGGCAGAACCCCCGCTACCGGGGGCTGGTGATGGGCGGCCACGGGCTGATCAACTGGGCCGATGACGACAAAGCCTGCTACGAACTTTCCCTGCAAATCATCGAAAAGGCAGCCCGCGCCATTGCCAGCCGGGACAAAGGCGAACACACCTTCGGCGGGCAGAAGTACGCCGCCCTGGGCGACGTCGACCGGGAGAACCTTCTGGTCGAATTGCTGCCCCGGCTGCGCGGGCTGGTCAGCCAGCACAACCGCACCATCGCCACTGTGCAGAGCGACGCCGCCATCCTCGAATTTGTCAACAGCCACGACGCGCCCCGCCTGGCCGAACTGGGCACCTCCTGCCCAGACCACTTCCTGCGCACAAAAATCAAACCGCTCTACGTGGACTGGAACCCCCAGAGCGAAGATCTGGCCGGGCTGCTGGCAAAGCTGGAGAGGGGTTTGGCCCAATACCGGCTGGACTACGCGGCCTATTACGAAGCGTGCAAGCATCCCGACTCCCCGGCCATGCGCGACCCCAACCCGACGGTCATCCTCATCCCCGGCGTGGGGATGGTGGCCTGGGGCAAGAACAAAAGCGAGAGCCGGGTCACAGCCGAGTTCTACAACTGCGCGGTGGAGGTGATGCGGGGCGCGGAGGCGCTGGACGAGTACACCGCCCTGCCCGCCCAGGAAGCCTTCGATATCGAATATTGGCTGCTGGAAGAGGCGAAGCTGCGCCGTATGCCGCCGGAACAGGAACTGGCCCGCAACGTGGCGCTGGTCGTTGGCGCAGGCAGCGGCATCGGCAAAGCAGTGGCCCACCGGCTGGCAAAAGAGGGCGCGCACGTCGTCTGCGCGGACCTGAGCGCGCAGGCGGCTCAGGCCACCGCCGATGAACTGACTGCCCTTTACGGCGTGGGCATCGGCGTGGCGGGCACGGGTATCGCCGCCTGCGGCCCTGCCATCGGGCTGAGCGTGAACATCACCGAGCGAGCCAGCGTGCGGGCGATGTTGGAGCAGGTCGTCCTGGCCTACGGCGGCATCGACAATCTGGTGGTCACCGCGGGCATCTTCTTCCCGCCCGACACCAGCGGCCACATCCCCGACGATAAGTGGGGGCTAACCTTCGCCGTCAATGTGACCGGCGGCTATATTGTGGCCGACGAGGCGCGCAAAATCTGGGAAGCCCAGGGCTTGCCCGGCACGCTTGTGCTGACGACGAGCGTCAACGCTGTCGTGGCGAAGAAGGGTTCTCTGGCCTACGACACCAGCAAAGCCGCGGCCAACCATCTGGTGCGGGAGCTGGCCGTGGAGCTATCGCCGTTGGTGCGGGTGAACGGGCTGGCCCCGGCCACTGTCGTCAAAGGCAGCGCGATGTTCCCGCGCGACCGGGTCATCAGTTCCCTGGCCAAGTACAATCTGCCCTACGACGAGGCCGAGGAGACCGACGCCCTGCGCAACCGGCTGGCCGACTTCTACGCCCAGCGTACCCTGACCCGCTCACCCATCACCCCCGAAGACCAGGCGGAGGCGGTTTGGCTGCTCACCAGCCGCGCCCTGAGCAAAACCAGCGGCCAGATTCTCAGCGTGGACGGCGGCCTGCACGAGGCATTCTTGCGATAGGGAGAACACGGATTGCAGAATTGACGGATCAGAAGACTGTCTACGCCGCCAATATCGTGCAGGACGTGCGCGAGAATATCCGCAATCTGGTGGGCGGGCGCATGAACCACTACGAGCGGCCGATCTGGAGGCCAAAGCCACGGAGCGGGGCTACGACGGAGTGCTGGGGGTGAAGATCAGCCACCCGACGGTAGTGGACGGTGGGGTCGAAGTGGTGGTGTATGGGAATAGGTTTCGAATGCGGAAGGGAGAGTGAGCAAAGGCAAGCAAGACCTTCACCGACGTACCAGCCTCTACTCGCCACCTGAATCTGCGGGTGGGCGTTTGAAATAGTCGATGATTGCATCGCAAAAGGCCAGAAGATCGTCCAAACCAGAGACAATCACTGCTTCGACGACTGCCAGATTGAGTAACTGATACTGATGCACGGCTGTATTGCGAAAGCCGGTCATTCTGATCAACTTCTCTGTCATCTCGGGGGAGATTATCTTCTGTCTGGCCAGTAGCTCAAAACTTTCACTGCTGGATTGGGGAATGCCCATCTTTCCCATCCGGATGGTGTGATTGGCCAGATCGATAGCCTGCTCACAGGCCCGGGTGATGTTGAGAATGGCCGCATCCTGACGGGTGAAGTCGGTATTAAAGTCATCGCCTGCCAGTGCATACTCTTCCCGCACCCGGGCGATACAGCGATGAATGCTCTGAATTTTGTTGATGGCCACATCATCCAAAAAAATTGAGTAGTTCATACGGCATACGCTCGCCGGGTTCGGAAGAACTCTTCCAGAATTCCTCGCCGCTCCTCATTGAGCTTCTGATACAGCGACAGGACAAGCATCTCAAACTCCGCCGTCGCGTTCCTGTCGGCGCAGTCAATTCTGCGACCCGTAGCCACAATCTCTTTCTGCAGAACGGTTGAGACAGTACGCAGATTGATCAGGTCCACATCCCGGCCCAGCCAAGCGCCCAACGCAAAGCGCAGATCGCTCATCAGCAATGACCCGGCGGCCTTTGCCTCCTCGTGGGGGAGCAGGAGAGCGATGTCGGCGTCGCTGTCGGTCCTCTCATCCGCGGTTGCATAAGAACCAAAGAGGTATACAGCCTGAACATTTGGATACGCCGCCCGGATGAGGGAAACGGTCTGATTGATCGTATTCATCTGCTGATCTCACTGACACATCAATTGCGGAGGGATGACTGTTGGTTATCCGTTTGCATCATAGCACAGCGCGCCACAATCACAAATGCTTCATTTCCATAGCTCCACCGCGGCTCTTTACTTCTCGTCCAGCGGACTCAGGGGTATCGTTAGACGGGGGTGTGGAGGTGGTGGTCTATGGGAATGGGTTTCGGGTGGGGAAGGGGGAGTGAGGAATACGGAATGAGAGACGTAGTGGCGAATCTGCGTCAGACAAGAATAGAATCGATCGGCAAAAAAGTAGACTCACACGCCCTCCTCTCCGTAGCCCAGAATCGACTCTTCTGCCTGCTTGGATATGCGCACACCCATCTGATCGGCTGGAATCCGCGGCCAAATCTCATCACGCAACAGTATACTAAGCCGCATATCGCTACGCGCTTCAGTCTGACTCAGAGACAGACACACAAGATTATAAACAGTCGGCTCATTGTTGCTCATAGAGCGTCTGCCCCTGCTCTACAATTTTATGGTAGAAGGAATCGTTTATATCCAGCCGGTGTTGCAGCTCGTTGGCTGTCAAAACCAGCGGCGAAAACGCAATGCGGCGGCCAGCTTCTGCGGCAACTCTGCGCACCTGCACACGACGTTGGAGCGGTGTTTCGCTGGAATCCTTCACAATCAGCAGATCGATATCGCTGTCTTCGTCTGGATGACCCCAAGCCAGTGACCCAAACAGAATGACCTTCTGGGGCCGGTACTCTTCCACGATGCGGCGCAGAATGGTTGCGAGCGCATCGGCAAATTCGCGGCGCATGACCGGAAAAGTATCATCATCTACAGATTGACGAGATATTTGTCGGGTTGGGACAGCTACTGACATTGCGCTACGCTCCTGACGAATGGTCCAACTTGCCGCAATCATACAACACATCTCACCACGAGACAAGAAAGGCTACGACGGCGTGCGGGGAGTGAAGATCAGCCACCCGACGGTGATGGATGGGGGCGTGGAGGTGGTGGTCTATGGGAATGGGTTTCGGGTGCGGAACGAGGAATGAATCGCTCCCTAGCTACCAAACGAAGCTCCGAAGGCCACTGCAAATAGATAGTGATCCACGAAGCCACACAAAGTAGCACGAAGAAGAAGGCAAAGCTGTGTGTTCCTTCGTGAACTTCGTGGATCGTTATTCTCTTGAAATGGCCTAAAGCGGTTGTTGGCCGGATTGACAGACGCGTCTTCGCCCTGATACAATCGTGGCTGTAACCTTCACGTTTTGCCAGAGTAGTATCTTTCGGAGGAAAATGATGATCGAACTTATGCGTGTTCCTCAGACAGTTTCTATGAATGACATCAAAAATCGAACAGCGTCTGTAACTGCTAAGTTCACTGAGGGTCCCGTTGTGCTTATGAATCGGGGGACGCCGCAGGCAGTTCTCGTCTCGCCGCAACAGTGGAATGCCATTCTCGACAGTTTAGAAGAGATGCAGGATGCGATCTTAACGTTGCAGACTGAATTGGAGATTGCAACCGGACAGAATCGGGTCGAAACCGTAGGGGATATTGACGCCTTTATTTCAGAGATTCTGTATAAAGATGAACCTGTATCGGCTTGACATCACCCCCAACGCAAAGCGGCAGTTGAAGTCGGTCTTTCCTGAACGCAAAAGGGCAGAAATCGTCGAGGCAATTCTGGATTTGCGGGAAGAGCCTATGCCATCGCAAAGCGAATTACAGCGGGAGTTGACGGGAAGATTTCGGCTCAAAATTGATGGTTGGCGTATTCTGTACAAAATTGACAAGATTGATCGCGTTGTTACCGTACTCGCAATTCGGCCACGCAATCCCTCTACATACTTAAACGTACCGTAGAGCACCCCTCTTTTGCCGATCTGGAGGCCAAAGCCGCGGCCAACGGCTACGACGGCGTGCTGGGGGTGAAGATCAGCCACCCGTCGGTGGTGGACGGCGGGGTGGAGGTGGTGGTTTATGGGAACGGGTTTCGGGTGCGGAAGCTCGACACAGGGGGTGAAGTCTCACGGCTACAGAAAAGCGCCGATTGAAAACGGACTGGGAACTTACCGTGTAGGCTGTTGTACGCGGAAGAGTCAATGTTTATGGTGCATAATGCCGTAGCTTGATCAACGGGTTTTTGAGGTGGTTGGTCAGTCATCTTGCGATTGCTTGACAAGTGGGTGCAAAGCGGCGTACAATCGAAGCAATCTTATCAGGAAGCAGTAAAGAGTATGCTGGAGAATCCGGTTATGTATTCCGACAAGCTATTTATCGCATTGGCGGTGAAACATGAATAAATTTCAAAACTTTT
Source organism: Chloroflexota bacterium (assembly GCA_016199425.1). GTDB lineage: Bacteria > Chloroflexota > Anaerolineae > Caldilineales > Caldilineaceae > JACQGT01. Next base: position 540 of record JACQGT010000351.1, on the reverse strand, counting down.
TGAATGATATCCGTAGTGGAGAAAATATCGAACTATACATAATAATGTTGGCAGCATTCGTGCTTCTTATTCTCGATCGGTTTGGATACGTGGATCCCGAATGGATGTATTCAATCAATATTGCAATACTTGCACTTATTGCCATCTCTCTCTTGGGGAATCGTCGCCAAATCGAATCCTTACGCGAGATGTCCTATGATGTCAACAAAACGTTTATGAATGAGTTCCCCGACGATTTCGAGAATAAACTATTGTCTTCGAATGAAATTTGGATTTTGGGATTGACCCTGGGCAAAACATCAATTCGATATCAACACGACCTCCGCCGGGCATTAAGAAGCGGCCGTCACGTCAAGGTGATGTTACTCAACCCACATGGTTTAGCCATCCAGATAGCAGCAAAACGTGGGTATGATCGTCAAGACATGGAGTGATACCGCTGGGTTATCTTACGGGTAGTTATCAGTAGAATACGAATCGCCAAAAAGAAGAGTCTGAGGTATTCTTGAGAGAGAAGCGGTATCGAGAAACTTCTCAAGA
>JACQGT010000026.1 GCA_016199425.1 Chloroflexota bacterium | reverse complement strand
GCGCAGAAAAGTCTGGCGTGCGCCGTCGGCTCTGGCCTTACCCGACGGGCCGAGGGGCAACTCGTCGCTCTCTGCGCCCGGCTCGGCAGAGCAGCCGCCGGAGCTGCCGGTGACAGCAAAGGGCGGGTGGGGATAGGCTTCGATGTACGGGCTTTTGTTCAGATACAGCCCGCCTTCCCGGCCATACGCGCCCAGCAGTGCGTTGATGCTGAAAGCCGCCCGCATGCGCTGGGTGTCGTTGCCATACCAGGTGACGTGACGCCCCGGCACAATCGCGGCCCGGGGCAGATTGGCCGCCATCAGCCGGGCCGTCTCTCGAATCTGTCCAGCGTCCAGTTCGGTAATGGCCGCGGCCCATTCCGGCGTATAGTCCTGCACGTGCGCGGCCAGTTGCTCGAAGCCGTAGGTCCATTCGGCCACATACGCTTTGTCGTAGAGTTTCTCGTCGATCAGCACGTGTATCCAGGCCAAGAGCAGGGCCGTGTCGCTCCCTGGCTTGATGGGCAGCCAGTAGTCGGCTTTGGCCGCCACGCTGGAAAAACGGGGGTCCACGACGATCACCTTTGCGCCCCGCGCCCAGGCGTTGGAGAAGTCCTGCATCAGTGTATTGCGGGCGTCCTCGCCGATGTGGCTGCCGATGAGGGTGATGCAGCCGATGCTCTCCCAATCCACCGGCTCGTGGCCGCCCACAGTCAGCCCGTAGGTATACTGGGCCGCCTCTTCGCGCGGGCTGGTGCAGAGGGAGGAGGCGGGCTTGGCCGCATTGGGCGTGCCAAATGCCTGGGCGAAATAGTCGGTGAACCAGAAATCGCCGCCGGTGTGGCCGAAGACCGCCACCGACTCCGGGCCGTACTCGTCGCGGATGGCGGCCAGTTTCGCCGCTGTCTCGTCCAGGGCCTCCTCCCAACTCACTTCCCGGAATTTACCCTCGCCCCGTTCCCCCGTGCGCACCATCGGCGACTGCAGACGGTCCGGGTCGTAGATAAACGAGACGCCCCCCTGTCCGCGGGCGCAGAGCATTCCCCGGCTTTTGGGGTCTGCCGGGTTGCCGTCGATCTTGCGCACAACGCCGTTGACCGTCTGCACCACCACCCCGCAGCGCCAGGGACACATATCGCAGATGTTGTATGTCGTCTCAATCGCGCCCTGACGAAACCAGGGCTGGGCCGTGTCCAGAGGGGCGGCCGCGCTGGCCGGTTCGAGGGAAACCCCGGCCAGCGCCACGCCGCCCGCGCCCGCCAGCGCCGATTTGAGAAAAGTGCGTCGAGAAATCTCCAATTGTACGCGTGCCATTGTTCGTTCCTTTGTTCCTGCTACCCATTCAGCCAAGCGAAGAGAGGGACGCAGATTTTCATGATTTGGATTGATCTGCGCAGATTCTCGCAGATTTTATCCGTGTGAATCCGTGAGCATCCGGGTTAATCCGTGTCCTTCCCTGGCCGTTTTCAGAATGCGCGCCTCCCGCTCCATCGCCCGGTGCATCAGGCAGAGAACCGTCGAGAGCCACTCCTGGTCCATATACTCTTTGGGGATGCCGTTGCACGCGCCCGCGCACCAGACCTGATGGCGGTATTGGCGGTAGGCCAGAGGCAGCAGCGCCACCACCCGCAGCTTCGGGTTGCGGGCCAGAATCTCTGCCACCACCTCCGGTGTGCGTGCATCGGCCAGCAGCCAATCCAGCAGCACAATATCGTCCGTGTCCGCCTCCACCCGGGCCATCAGATCGTCCAGCGTGGAGACTTCCGCCACCTCCACCGCCAGCGGGTTGAGTTGCAGCGCCGACGCCAGCAGCGTGCGCATCAGATGGAGCGCATCGCCTTCTGGGATGGCAAAGATCAGGCGCATTTTCATTGCTCTGTCTCCTCTGCGCAGAAAACGACCGGCCCGTTTCGTGAATAATTTCACAATTTGACCGTACACAGAGCATAGCAGAGGGGGTGAAAGAGGGGTAGCGGGGAAAGTGTGGTCAGCGTGTAGGGGAAAGTATGACAAAAAGATAGAGGGATGGTGAGATGGTGGGGTGCATCCCCCACCATCTCACCATCCCTCTATCCCATCACTCCCACGCCGGCTCCGGATTGAGCAGGGCGATAACCGTGCAGACCCCGCCCTGGGGGTCCTGGACGACGGCGAGGGTGCCCACTCCGGGCGACTCCATCGGCCCCACCATCACATTGCCGCCCAATTCCTTCACCTTCGCTATGGACTCGGCGCAATCGGCCACGGAAAAGTAGGGCATCCAATTGGGCGGGACAGCGCCCCACTCGGCGGCGATGGGGCGCATTCCACCGGCCATGCGCCTGCGCCCTTTGTTCGAAAAGGTAAAATATGAGCCTTCGGGGTCGGACTGGCTCTCCCAGCCGAACAGCTCTTTGAAGAACGCAGCGGCGGCGGCGGTGTCCCGGGTCTGCAACTCATTCCAGGACATCGCGCCCACTGTGTTGATCAGCCCCGCGCCGATGTGGTTGCGGGCCTGCCAGAGCATCACCGGCGCGCCGGTGGGATCCGCAATGACAGCCATCCGTCCCGAATCGAAGACCTCGAAAGGGGACATCATCACCGTCCCGCCCAATTCGGTGACTTTGGCCGCGGCCGCGTCCACGTCGTCCACAGAAATGTAGCATTGCCAGTGGGCCGGAACGCCCTGGGCCTGCATCTCCGGCTGCATCGGGCTGAGCGCGGCTGTGTACTGGCCGTCCTTCCTGAACATTGTGTAGAACATCCCATCGCCCATCGGCAGGTCTTCCGCGTCCCAGCCAAAGAGCGCGGTGTAAAAGGCTTTCCCGGCAGCCGTGTCGGTGGTGCTGACATCCGCCCAGCAAAAGGTAGCGTGGGGGTACTTTGTGACGGTAAACATTGGGTTTTCTCCTTTGGAATAGAAGTGGGGCGAAAGAACAAATGTTCGGTATCATTTTACCCCAGATTTGCGCCACCGCCAAATGAGGAAGGAATGAAGGGTGTACTGCAAAGTTGGGGCGAGTTTTTAGAAGCGATCCACATTGTATCAAAGCGGCCACTGAGGATAGCAGCACGAATGGGAAGAAGGTTGTCGGCACCGGTGCGCGACCAGCGCATGCCAGGGCCGGAGAAGCGAGCTTAACTCAAGTTGTCGGTCCAGGGGGGAAAAAACCCGCTCTTGCCGCAGGTACAGTAGTCATAGCCTCGTTCGATTGTCAGCCCTCCCACACGGCTTTCGATTGACCTCTCCTTTTGCCCTTTGTTGCGCATCTCTTCTCCGCACTGCGCACATTTGGGACTCTCCGCTGGCTGGCCCTCTTCCTGACTACCCACCACTACTCTCATCATCTCCTCTCCCACCCGTTGACGCCATTCCAGTATCTTCTCTTCGATCTGCGTCAGATTCGGTGCCCT
>JACQGT010000363.1 GCA_016199425.1 Chloroflexota bacterium | reverse complement strand
GACAGGCTCAGGACACCGCGTCACATGCGTTAGTTGCGCTTTTCCTCTGCGCCTCTGCGTCTCTGCGGGAGACTTTTTGTGGTTATGCCACCTTATGCAACACGCAACAGGCAATACGTACTGGCGGGATTCGCCTGCTTTTGATTGTTTTCGTCCTCTTCGCCGCCACCTACAGCGTCATCGTCCCTCCCTTCGAGACGCCGGATGAAATCTGGCATTTCGCCTTCATCCACCATCTGATCACAGAGCGCGGCCTGCCCATCTCTGCGCCGAAGACCCAAGAGATGTGGCGGCAGCAGGGCGTCCAGGCTCCCGGTTACTATCTGGCCGCGGCTCTGTTGACGGCGGCCATCGACCAGTCCGATTTCCCCTCTATCTATGCGCGGGCCAATCCCCACGCCGCCATCGGCCAGCCCGGCGCGGCCATCAACCGCAACTATCTGATCCACCATTCGGACGAAAAGTGGCCCTGGCGGGGCGCGATTCTGGCCCTGCACATCGCCCGCCTCTTCTCCGTCCTCCTCGGCGCGGTGACCGTCTACGCCGTCTACCGCACTTTGCGCCTTCTGCTGGGCGGGGACAAAGCACTCCTGGGCGCGGCCTTCGTCGCTTTCATCCCCCAATTCCTCTTCATTAGCGCCGCAGCCAGCAACGACAACGCCATCAACGCCGCGGCCGGTCTGGTGATCTGGTGGCTGGTTGCGGTGGCAAGTGGAAAGTGGCAGGTAGAAAGTGGCAGGTTGCAAGTGGCAGGCGGCAGGTTGCCAGTCTCCGGTCGCCAGTCGCTAGTGGCAGGTGGCAACCCGACCCATTCACAATTCACCATTCACCATTCACCCCTTCGACAGGCTCAGGACACCGCATTCACTATTTCTTCTCCTCCCTTCCTCCCTTCCTCCCTTCATCTTCTCATCCTCGGCATTCTCCTCGGCATCGCACTCCTCGCCAAACTGAGCAGCCTGGGCCTCGTTGGTCTGGCCGGGCTGGTGATTCTGTGGCTGGCCTGGCGCGCCCGCTCCTGGCGGCTGGTGTGGCACGCGGCCCTGTGGAGTGGCGTCCCAGCCCTGCTCATCGCGGGCTGGTGGTACGTGCGCAATTGGCGGCTCTACGGCGACTTCCTGGCCTGGAACGTATGGGAAGCCAACATTCTTCTGCGCGTCATCCCCGCGGATGCGTCGGTTATCCTCGGCGAATTGGGCAGTCTGGAGCGCTCTTTCTGGGGTCTCTTTGGCTGGCTCAACTTGCCCTACCCGGAGCGGGTCTATGGGGCTTTTCGGGGAGTGGAAATTTTTCTCGTTCTGGGGTTGCTTGCTGGCGTTTTGCGTATTGCGTATTTCGTATTCCGTCACACCGACGCCGACCATTCACAATTCGCAATTCACTATTCACCATTCACTATTATTCCCCTCCTCTGGCTTCTTCTCCTCACTCTCTCCTGGCTGCGTTTTATGATTGTCGCCCCCGCCGCGCAGGGACGCTATTTTTTCCCCGGCGCGGCTGCCCTGGGATTGCTCTTTATCTGGGCAGTAGACGGCTGGGGCAGACGTTTCGACCCGGGCCTGGGCTGGGGGATTGTGGCCGGGCTGTTCGTTCTCTCCGCTGCCACCCCGTTCTGGCTAATCCGCCCCACCTACCAGCCGCCGGCGATGCCCCTGGCCCAGGCCAGCGAGATACTGGCCGTCTTCGGCGTGGATGCGGCACAGATCGAACTGGTGGCAGCATCCGCCGCGCCGGAAGCGCTACGTCCCGGCGACACCGCGACGATCCGTCTGGCCTGGCTCTCCCGCTCCCCCGTGAGCACCGACTATTCCATTTTCCTCCATCTGGTGGACGAGGCCGGGTTGACCATTGCCCAGTTGGACACAATGCCCGGCGGCGGTCTACGTCCCACCAGCGGTTGGCCGGTCGGCGGTGTGCTGTGGGAGGAATACGCGGTGGCGATCCCGGCGACGGTCTATACGCCCAATCAGGCGCGCTGGCAGGTGGGTCTCTACGATCAGCGGACCGGGCAGCGCTTGCCTCTGCTCCATCCCAACGGAGAGAGCTATTCGTTCGGCGCGGCGCGGGTGAAAACGACGGGCGGCAGCATTCTCCCTAATCCCCTGGACGTGTACTTTGCTGACAACATTTCTCTGGTGGGCTATGCTTTTGACCGGCGGGTGTTGCGCCCTGGTGACGAGATGACGGCGACTCTCTACTGGCAGGCCCGCGGTCCGATCGCGGCAGAGTACACGATTTTTGCTCACATTCTGGACAGCGATTTGCAGATGCACGGCGGCCAGGATGTGTATCCGTCGCTGATGACAAGCGACTGGCAACCCGGCGTCGTGAAAAGTGTCCACCGCTTCCTGCTCAGCCCGGACGCACCGCCGGGTCTCTACCAGTTTGAAATCGGTCTCTACACCCAGCCAGACTTTCGCCGCCTGCGTCTGCTCGACGCGGCGGGGGCGGAGGGGGCGGACCGCTTTTTGCTCGGCCCGGTCCGTGTCCAGTAACGCAAGCTATAGTTTTTCAGATAAAGATTTGCACTGTAGGGGCGCTTGCTTGCTGCGCCCGTCTCCTGTGTGCCGGGCGCAGCCAGCAAGCGCTCCTACAAATGATTATCTGAAAGACTATAACAGCTTGCGCTACGGCCGATTCCCAGTTCCTTCTTTCTTTTCCTTTATGCTATACTTTTGACATTCGCATCTTTCTTTTCCACGGAGTTTGGTATGAGCCGCAACAACAACCGCCGCAAGAAGTTTACACGCAACGAGAAGGTTTTCTATGGCCTGAGCATACTTATCATCCTAAGTATGGTGCTTGGTTCAGTAGCTGCACTCCTGACGGCCGGCACTTAATAACAGAAGCTCATCCACGAAGCTGCGCGGGTGTTTGGCTTCGTGGGGCAGATCCGTTTTCCATTTCTCGTCACCCCAGAATGAGTGTTGTGCGTGGGCAGCGAAGAGCGTCGTGGCATTGGATTTGTGGCCCTGGCTGTTCTTCTGTTCAGCACCAGCCCGGTGCTGATCCGCTGGGCGGCCCACAGCCTCACCTCCTTTGAGATTGCCGCGGGGCGGCTGCTGGTGGCCGCTCTGTTGGTGGGCGGGTTGGCTCTGCTCCGCAAGGAACAACTGCCCGCCCGCCGGGAATGGGGGCGCTTCGCCTTCTACGGGCTGATCACCGCCCTCCACTTCGCTCTTTACATCGCCTCTCTGGAATATACAACCATTGCCCATGCGTTGGCGCTTGTTTATACAGCGCCGATTTTTGTTGCCATCTTTTCCTGGCTTTTGCTCAAAGAGAGCCTGAGTTTGCGCAAATGGATGGGGATCGGCGTGGCCGTGGCGGGGGTGGCTGTGCTGGCTGGTTTCGAGCCTACCCTCACTCCCCGTATGCTCATCGGCGACGGGTTGGCTGTGGGCAGCGCGCTCTGCTTCGGCATCTACAGTGTGGCCGGGCGCAGCCAGCGGGTGCGCTTTCCGCTGATCGCCTACGCGGGGACGGTCTATGCCGCGGGGGCGCTCTGGCTGCTACCTGTGGCCGCAGCGAACTTTTCGCCCGACGGCTATTCCTGGCCCGCCATCCTCAGCGTTGTAGCTCTGGGCGCGCTGCCCCTGGGACTGGGGCATACTCTCTACAACGCGGCCCTGCGCCGGGTAAGCGCGACGGTTGTCAATCTGGTCGCCACCCAGGAGGTGACCGGCGGCATCATTCTGGGGATGCTGCTGCTCCAAGAGATGCCCACCTTCGCCAGCCTCATCGGCGCGCTGGTGACACTGGCTGGGATTGTGCTGGTTGTGCTTTGAAACCGATTCCGTAGGTTGGGTTGTTTCGGCAAGGTGTGATGGAATTTTTGCCTGAAAATCGCGCCGAAACAACCCAACAGTGGCGAGCAGATGTTGGGTTCTCCCGGCGCTTGTTGAACGGTAGACGGCGCTCTCTTGCCGGGAGAACCCAACCTACAGTTTTGGCATTTCATTGCGGAGAAGCAAATGGAGAAGCGATTACAACTGTTCCCCCACTCGACTGAAATTCGCCGGTTCGACGGCGTGGACAGGCTTGCCATCGGCGGCTGCGATCTGACACAACTGGCCGAGGAGTACGGCACGCCTCTTTACATCTATGACCAATCGGCGCTGGACGCCGCGGTGGACGAATACCGGGCTGCCCTGGCTGCCCACTATCCTGGCCCCGCGGGGATCACCTATGCGGGCAAGGCGTTGATAAATCTGGCCGCGGCGCGTTGGGCCGCGGGCCGGGGGCTGTGGGTGGACTGCACGGGCGCGGGGGAACTCTACATTGCCACCCGGGCCGGTGTGCCACGGGAGCAGATTCTCGTGCATGGCGTCAACAAATCCCCGGCAGATTTGTGGGCTGCTGTGGAAACGGCTGGCACAATCGTTGTGGACAATCTGACAGAATTGGAACGGCTGGCCGCGCTGGCCGATAGCGTGGCGGACTTTCCCCAACTCTGGCTGCGGGTGCGCCCCGGTCTGGCCGTGGACACCCACGCCTTTCGCCAGACCGGGCAGGACGACAGCAAATTCGGCATGGGTTTTGCCGAGGCTGTGCAGGCCGTGACTCTCTGCCGGACGCAGGGGCTGCCCCTGACCGGCGTCCACTTCCATCAGGGGTCACACTTTCACGATCCCCAGCCCATCGGACCCGCGCTGGACCGGGTGCTGGAGTTGCTGGCCGAGCTGCGCGATGCCAGTAGCTGGACCCCGGCCTATCTCTCGCCTGGTGGCGGCTGGGGCGTGCCCTATCACGAGGACGACCTGCCCCACCCCTCCATCGACGATTACGTGGCCTTCCTATCGGCGCGGCTGGCCGCGGGCTGCGCAGCCAACGATCTGCCTCTGCCGATTCTGCACGTAGAGCCGGGGCGCAGTATTGTGGCGGTGGCTGGCGTGGCGCTCTACCGGGTGGGCGCGGTCAAGCGCACGTCCAACCGGCGCTGGCTGCTGCTGGACGGGGGCATGGCCGACAACATCCGCCCCAGTCTCTACGGCGCGCGCTATTCGGCTCTGCCCGTGGCAAATCCCCTGCGCCCTGCTCTCGACCCGGCCTGGCTGGGCGGCCCTTACTGTGAGAGCGGCGATGTCCTCATCGAAAATCTGCTTATGGCCGACGTGCAGCCGGGGGAACTGCTGGCGGTTCCCGTCAGCGGGGCCTATCACCTGATGATGTCCAGCAACTACAACGGCGCTCTGCGCCCGGCTGTTGTCTGGCTGCAAGACGGCCAGGCCCAGCTGATCCAGCGGCGGGAGACGGTGGAGGATTTGGTGGATAGGGATGAAGGGATGAAGGGATGAAGGGATGAAGGGATGATGGGATGAAGGGATGATGGGATGATGGGATGATGGGATGAAGGAGAAACAATCGATGGATGATCTTTCCCCTCTCCCCCGCTGTTTCTGGGCCGGGGACGACGAACTGATGCAGGCTTATCACGACGAGGAGTGGGGCGTGCCGGTCTACGACGACCGGGAGCTCTTCGAGCGGCTGCTGCTGGAATGTTTCCAGGCCGGGCTGTCCTGGCGGACGATTCTGCGCAAGCGGGAGAATTTCCGGCGCGCCTTTGACAATTTTGATGCGCTGGCGATTGCGGCCTACGACGAGGAGAAGATCGCCAGCCTGTTAGCGGACCCGGGGATTGTGCGCAACCGGTTGAAGGTGCGGGGCGCCGTGCGCAATGCCAAAGCCTTTCTGCGGCTGGTGGAGGAAGAGGGCACATTTGCCGATTGGCTCTGGCGTTTTGTGGATGGCAAGCCTCTGCTGCCCGCCGCGCCCCTGACGCAGGAGTTGATCCCAGACGAGACGGATGTAGCCCGCACTCTCTCCAAAGCGCTACGCAAGGCCGATTTTACTTTCGTCGGCCCAACCATCTG
>JACQGT010000384.1 GCA_016199425.1 Chloroflexota bacterium | reverse complement strand
GCCCGCAGAGCGCCGATCTCGTACACGGCACCGGTGATGCCGCCACCGGCCAACACCAGTGCTGTCTTGCCCTGGCCGGGTGCGCTGCCATTGCGCCGTCCCGCGGCCCGGATGGAGAGAGGTACGTCCGAGATGTCTTCATCGTTGAATCGCATAAAGTCCACTTTGACTTGTGAATTGCTGCGGAAGAAGGACGCAGATGAACGCAGATTTGGATTGATTTGACTGATGAATCGTGTGCTGGATTCGTGTCAGAATCAGCGAAGATCAATTCAGATCATGAAAATCAGCGTCCGCTTTCTTCCTCTGCCAGGGCGTTGAGCTGTTCGGTCAGTTGGGCCAATTTATCGCGCAGTTCTACGATATCCCGGCTGGTGGGGATGTTCAAACGGTGCAGGATGGAGGCCATATTTTCGTCCAACCGGGTCAACTCTTTGCCTTCGTTCTGTAGTTCCAATGCCACAGATTTGGCCTGCTCCGCGCTCAACTTGCCTGCCGTGACCAGTTGGGTCAACCGCTCTTCAATCATTCCTGCACCGGCCGGCAGGCTGCCCTGCACCTGGCGCAGCAGAAATTCCAGGGTGTCGCCCCCGGTGCGGATCAGATTTGTCATCAGCGACTGGGGCAGAAAACCGGACTGGCGCTTCTCCATTTCCAGAATAATCTGGCTGAGAGTCAGGCTGGTCAGGTCGTCGCCGCTTTCGTGGTCAATGACCGACACCTCCACGCCCTCCCGGATCATCTGGGCGATCTGCTCCAGGGTGACGTAATGCTTGGCCTCGGTGTCGTAGAGTTTGCGATTGGGGTAGCGTTTGATCTGTGGCATAGATTTTCCTGCTGGCAATGGGTCGTGTGTCGAATGGATCGATGATAGCATAGCTCGACGCGGTGCGTCAACCGTTTGATCGGGGGGATGGGTGTCGGGTATCGGCAGTTGTGCAATTACACAAATTTTTCTCGCTCCTTTTGACAACTGCCTGAGTTTCTACTATATTTGACCTACACTCAGCTTCCCGGTCGTCACGCTTTCCTTCCACTTCTTCCGCGCCCTTGGCGGCCGAATTTTTTATCACGCATACCAGAGGATTGTCGTCCTATGCGCCGCCGGTTTTTGCGTCTTCCTGCCCTTCTTCTTTCTTCATTGCGTTCGGCTATTGTTTTTTCTTTGCTGCTGGTGATGCTGCCAGATCCGGTCGCCGCGGACAGTGGGCAGAGTCTAGTAGGCAGCGAGCAGTTGTCGCCATCCGGTGGGCAGCGGCCTGTCCCCGACGCATCACCGCTCCCCACTCGCCAGGTGCCAGGCGCGTTTTCCCAATCGCCCACGCCGCAGCCGCCAGTGGAGGACGAGGCAGGCGGTGTGACCGTGCCGGTGGGTGCGGCGACGCCGGAGCCGGCGCAGATGGTAGCCCTCGACGCCAGCCTGCCTGCCTATCGGCAAGGCGCCGCTGAAGTACGTCAGAATCGAGCGACGATTGAAACGCTCGCCAGTGATCAGGTGCCTGAGATTCTGCTGGCAGCGTCGATTGCCAATCAGGGCAACACATATCAGCGTCCGCTTGGAGTGGATTGGGGTGAAAGGGTACAAGTTGTGTTTGGACTTGGCGGGGATCCGAGCGTTGGCATTGGACAGATAATGCCGGGAGAGGCAAAAAGGTATGGTTATGCAGGGGACGTATGGGGATTGTTCGAGGATGAAGTAAGCATCGGCCTGATGGCTGCCAAACTCCAAAGAACAGAAAGTGCCGTTGACAGTCTTCATCTCGCTCCAACAGAGTCGTTCATTCTCGTGGCAATCGGCAATAACATGGGAGATACCGTTGTAACGAATTCTAATCGTTTCCGTCAGTACGGTACTATCAGCGGCTTTCTGAAGAATGATGAGGAAGCTCGCACTCAGTTACTGAAGATGATGAATTGGATGGAGTACCTGCAAGCGAACGAGGGCTGGTCGTTTCCAAAGGGCGTAGACACCAACCGCATCTGGCAATTACTCTGGGATGCGCATGAATAGCGGGGCAGCGTCTGGTCGCTATTTTTCACCACGCATACCAGAGGAGCGTCAGCGGCGAAAAAGTGTCATAAAAGTCTAAAGGAGAAGATCCCGTGAACACCAAAATTTCCGGTGTGATTCTGCTCGTCGTTGTGGGTCTATTGGTTTTCGTTTCTGTGGGTCGCCAGTTTTCCTTGCCCGCGCTTGCCGACCTGTCTGGTCCGCCGCACCTGCAGCCGGCGTCGCCCTCCTCGGTTCAGACGCGTGTCTTTCGCCAGGGGCTGGCAAGCTACACCGGGGTGCGGGACACCTGGATCAGTGCCGCCGCTTGGGACACGCCGCCTCAGCACACGGTCAACTACGGCCAAAATCAGATGCTGCTGGTCAGCCGCGATGGCGGCGACAACCCGCTCCTGCGCTTCGACGTCAGCGCCATTCCGTCCCACAGCGCCGTCATCTCCGCCACCCTCTCCCTCTCCAACACAACCCGCTCCAGCATCAGCGGCAGCCAGGACTTCGCCCGCCGGGTGCTGCTTTACGCCGTTCTGCGCGACTGGGACGAGGGCAACCAGACGGCATCCCCCATCAACGCCAGCGCCAAGCGCGGCGCTACGGGCGATCAGGCCTTTGACTACTTCCCCGGCGAGGGAACGGACGTCCCCTGGACCAGCCGGGGCATGGCCGTGGGCACGGACTACGCTGCTCAGTCCACAAGCTACGCCGACGTGGTCAATGCTGGCTGGTACACCTGGGACGTGACCGCGCTGGTGCGGGCCTGGGTGCGCGGCGAACAGGCCAACTACGGCATCGTTCTGCGCGATGCCACCGGCTACGCGGACGACCACGACGACACACGCGCGTTCGTGTCGAGCCAGGCTACGGGCGACCCCACACAGCGGCCCACATTGACTGTCGTCTACAACCCGGATGTGCCCTTCGCCGACGCCGGCCCCGATCAGTCGAACCTGACCTGGGATGGCGGCGCGGTCACTCTGGATGGGTCGCAGAGCCACGACCGGCCCGGCGGCGACGACGCCAGCCTGACCTTCTCCTGGCGCATCGTCCAGGCCGCCTATGGCTCCGGGTTGAGCGGAAACCTGGCGACGGGCAGCGCGCAGCCAACCCTGCTGTTCACCCCCGACGCGGCGGGCGAGTGGGAGATCGAGTTGACCGTCGCCAATAACGTAGGCGAGAGTGCCACCGACCGCGTGCATCTGCGCCTGTTGCGGATTGGGATCGGCCACCCGCGCATCTTCCTGACCCCGGCCAAGCTGGCCGCATTGCGGGCCCGGGCTGTGGCATCCAACCCGCGCTGGACACAGCTTAAAAACGAGGCGGATGCAGCCGACGGCGATATGTTGGCGAAAGCGCTGGTTTCCCAGGTATTGGGGAACGCCGTGTACTGCACAAATGCTATCGGCACCGCGCTGGCGCGCATCGCCAGCGCCGTTGACTGGCCGGTCAAGGCCGGCGACATCGCCCTGATCTACGATTGGTGCTACGGACAGTTGAGCGCCGGACAACGCACCGTCTTCATCGACTACTTCAACGCCTGGGGTGACGCCACACCGAAGAATGAAGACGTGCCGGGCTGGGGCAATTACTGGCCCCGCTACGGCTACTCCTACGGACTGATGGGACTGGCCACCTTTGGGGACAACGCCCGGGCCCAGGAGTGGCTGGACGAGTACCGCTACCGGCGCTACCGGGACATCGATCTGCCCTTGCTGGACCGCATCGCCGCGGGAGGCGGTTGGCCGGAAGGGATGATCTACGACTGGATCGCCAATAACCCCAGGGTAAAGGGATTGGAAGCGTGGCGCACGGCCACCAGTGAGAATCTCTTCCTCAGCACCGATTGGTATCGAGAGCGGCTGGGCTATTTCCTGCTGCATCGCTGGCCGGGTGTGGCGGAACAGTTCGGCTACGCCTACCACCCCTACGTCTCCACTGGGGACACAGAGCGCAGCCGGGGCAGTATTGCCAACTACGGGCGCATTATGGGGTTGATCCTCATCGAACGTTTCCCTGCCGACCCGTTGGCGCGCCAGCTTCAAGCCTATCTGGCCGCATCCCCCACCGGGAACTCCATGCGCTTCCTGGCTCACGACGAATTTCTTTGGTTCGACCCGGTTCAGCCCAGCCAGCCGCCGGACCTGCGCACCCACTACGCCGCCGGAACCGGTGCCATCTTTATGCGTTCAGGCTGGCCCAGCGGCGCGGCTGACACCAACCCCGACGCCACCTATCTGACCTTTCAGAGCGGAGATCACTTCTCCTATCACCAGCATTTCGACCAGAACAGCTTTACCCTGTTCAAGGGCGGCGATCTGGCGCTGGACAGCGGCGTCTACAGCGGGGAGGGTCTCTCCAACCACGACATCAACTACTACGTGCGCACAATCGCCCACAATACGCTGGTGGTGTATAACCCGAATGAAGACTTCTCGACGGCCCGCCCCGACGCCACGGCCAACGACGGTGGGCAGCGCAGCATGTCTCCAGGCAGCCGCTCCCCCCAGGGCACTGACGACTGGGATCTGCGGGCCACCCAGTACGACACCGGCGATATGCTGCGTTTCGAGGACGCAGCCCAGTATACCTACGCCCTGGGGGACGCCACCAAAGCCTACAACAATCCGTCCTACAACCAGGCGATGGACACCGGTTTCAGCGGCAATACGGCCAAAGTCAGCCGCTTCCAGCGCGAACTGGTCTATCTGCGACCCGGCGCGACGGTGGATGCGCGCGGCCAGAGCCAGGCAGCGGGCGAATATGTGGTGATCTTCGACCGCGTCGGCGTGACCCAGGCGGCCTTTAGCGGGGCGAACACAAAGCTGCTTTTTCACACCCTTGCCGAACCCGCGGTGAACGGTGCGCCCACGACCATTACGCCGGGTGAAACGCTCTACGCCGGGGCCGATCTGGCCACAGTGACTTCTGGCGACGGCAAACTCTTTATCAAAAGCCTGTTGCCCGCGGCGCGCAACCTGCGCAAAGTCGGCGGGCGCGGCGTCAAATCCTTCTGGGTGTTCGACGCCAACTACGACTGGCACTGGGCCACCGACGAGGCCCAGCCCCGGCCCATCAACGATTTCGAGGAGATCCCCTATGGCGAATGGCGGCTGGAGTTGGAGCCGGCCGACACGGCCCTGGCCCACAACTTCCTGACTGTGCTGCACCCGGCCGGGGCGAGTGTGACGTCCATGCCCGCCACGACAATCGTCACCGGCACGGGCCTGATCGGCGCGCACATCGCCGACCCCGGCCAGCAGCGGGTCGTGCTC
>JACQGT010000383.1 GCA_016199425.1 Chloroflexota bacterium | reverse complement strand
GAATCAGACGCCTTCGCCCCAACTTTGAAGTACACCCTAATCGATCCGGTCTATTGACAAAGCAAAAAATGCAGGGTATTCTGTAATGAAAGAATGTGATTCTACCATTACAGAAAGAAGAGGAGAATCCCTTTGAGCCTGAATATCAAGAACCAGAGAGTGTATGATCTGGCAAGCGAACTGGCCCGAATTTCCGGACAAAGTATGACATCTGTCGTTCTCGACGCTCTAATAGAGCAACGAAAACGGCTATTGGGCAAAAACGACGTGGAGAAACGAGTTGGGGAGTTTCTGGCCATTGCTGAGCGATGCGCAAAGCACATCCGCCAGCCTTTCCGCTCGACGGAACACGGCGATATGCTCTATGACGAGAGCGGGATGCCCCAATGATCATCGATACGTCGGCTTTGCTCGCCATTCTTCTGCGCGAGGAGGAGGCGGAAGAATTCACACGCGCCATCGCAACAGAACCGGTGTGTCGCATGTCCGCCGCCAATTTCCTTGAAGCGGCGATTAACATTGACAGTCGCGGAGGCGCGGAAGCCAGCCGACAATTGGACTTTTTTATCCGCCAAACAGGTATCGAAATTGCGGCTGTCACAGCGGACCAGGCACAGATTGCCCGACAGGCGTACCAGGACTTTGGGAAAGGCAGACACAAAGCTGGGCTGAACTTCGGCGATTGCTTTGCCTACGCCCTGGCGAGAGCGACGGGCGAGCCGCTTCTGTTCAAAGGCAACGATTTCATCCACACGGATATTGCCATCTACCAACCGATGAGGGCAATCAAATGACAGCAGAAAATGCAAACGAACTGATCGAATGGGCAAGGAATGACGACGATTGGTTAAACGACAGCGAGGAAGAAATGCTGGCCGAGGATACGCTCTGGGATGAAATGTTCGCTCGCAACGCAGAAATGTTCGACGCGCTTGCAAAGGCCGCTGATGCTGAAATTGAAATGGGCTTGACACAGCCGATGTTCGATGCCGACGGGAAACTCATCACTACGGCCTTTGCGCGCCCTGGGCCTCCACATAGACCGCATAGATCGACTGGCTGGCGGCGATGAAAAGCCGATTCTTCTTCACCCCGCCAAAGCAGAGATTCGCCACCGGCTCCGGCAGGTGAATTTTGCCGATGAGCACCCCGTCCGGTGCGATGATATGCACCCCGTCCGAACCTTCCCCGGCCCAGCCCGCGCTGGTCCAGATGTTGCCGTCAGTGTCGCAGCGGAAGCCGTCCGACGCCGCGTCGCCCATATCGTAGAAGAGCCGCCCGTTGGCAAGTCGTTCACCGTCCACCACATCCCAGACGTGAATCTGCTTGGGGTGGCCCGGTTTGTGGGACGCGCCCGTGTCGCTCACGTAGAGTTTGCTGTAGTCCGGCGAGAAGCAGAGACCGTTGGGTTTCTCCAACGCGTCGGTCACAACCGCCGCCTCGCCCGTCTCTGGGTTCAGCCGGTAGACACTGGTGGGTAGCTCCATCTCCGCCCGGTGTCCCTCGTAGTTGAGCAGAATCCCGTAGCCGGGGTCGCTGAACCAGACGCAGCCGTCCGGGTGGACCACCACATCGTTGGGCGCGTTGAGGGGCTTGCCCGTAAAGCTGTCCATCAGAACGGTCACTGTGCCGTCGTGCTCCGTGCGGGTGACACGCCTACTGTCGTGCTCGCAGGTGATCAGCCGCCCTTGCAGATCCCGGGTGTTGCCGTTGCTGTTGTGAGATGGTCGGCGAAAGACGCTCACCCCGCCGGTTTCCTCGTCCCAGCGCAGCATCCGGTTGTTGGGAATGTCGCTCCAGATCAGACAGCGCTGATCGCCGAACCAGACGGGACCCTCGGCCCAGCGGCAGCCCGTGTACAGTCGTTCCAGCGCGCAGTTGCCGATGACGTAGCGGGCAAAGCGAGGGTCGATCACCTCAAGCGCCGGGTCCGGGTAGCGCACCACATCCCGTATCCAGTCGCGATCCATACGTCGGTTCATAGGAAGCTCACTTTCTGAGGGTTTGAAGGAATGTCACCGCTGAGTCACGGGAGAGACTGAGTTTCACGGAGGAGGCGAATGTGCGGCTGGAACGCGCTTCACGCCATTATACACGGGAGAGGGGAGTGGACACAACGAGGGGTAACCAAAAAAGAGCTGCCAGGTTTTCTGAAACCTGGCGGCTCTTGGGGCAGAATCTACGCACGCACGAGGAAGTAGACCAGCGCACCGCCCAGGACGAGACGCTGTGCTGTTCAAAGATAGGAGATGGATGATGTCGCAAGAGAGCTTCTACAACTACGAACGGCGCACAGGCGTGCGCGCCATCGACTGGAACGAGTTTTACGCCATCTGCAAAGGGTTGGCCCTGGCCGTGGCTACCTACCAGCCAGAGGTGATTCTGGGCGTGGCGAAGGGCGGACTCTACGCGGCCACTCTTCTTTCCCACTTTCTGCGCGTGGACATTGTGCCCGTCCACGTCACCCGCCGGGTGGATGACCGGGTGGTGGCGGACGAACCCTTCTGGCGTATCCGGCCAGATGGCGCGCTGATCCACGGCAAACGGGTGCTGGTGGTGGATGAGATCGCGGGCAGCGGCAAGACGGTGGGGTTGGTGCGGGCGGAGGTGGAACGGCTGGGCGCAGCCGAGGTACGGGTGGCCCTGGCCTTTGCCCACTCCTGGGGTGTGGACGCCGCGCAATACATCGGCCTGGTCAGCGACGACTTTCTCTGCCTGCCCTGGGGCCGGGAGATCGTCCAGGAGGGCGGCTTTGTCATGCACCCGGAATATGCCCACGGCCTGCGCGAGCAGGGCGTGCAGCCGGGGCCGGGACATCTGTTGGGGATTGGGGCGCTGGCAGCAGAAACACAGCCGGGGTGAAGTCCCCAAAGACTACTCCGTTTGACACCCCCTCTCCCCGCTGCTAGAATCTGGTCAGACAACCCTCCTTCTCCCCCGTGGGCTGCCTTCTCACCGCCCACACCGTACACACTGGAGTTGCAGACGTGCCCCATACTCTGGCTGAAATCCGCCCCGGCGCTTATTACGATTCAGTTGTGCTGATGCAGTTGCAGCGCACCCTGGCCGATCTGCCCGGCGTACACGACGCGGGTGTAGTGATGTGTACCAGCGCCAACAAAGAGTTATTGGAACAAAGTGGGCTGCTCACGCCGGAAATCCCGGCGGCCGCGCCGGAGGATTTGGTCATTGTCGTGCGCGCGGATGACGCCGAGGCGGCCCGGTCCGCGTTGGCGCAAGTGGATGATCTGCTGGCCCGCCGCCGTTCCACCAGCGCGGATGACGATTACCGGCCCAAGAGTCTGGACAGCGCGGCCAAAATGCTGCCGGAAGCGGGATGGGCGCTGATTTCTGTGCCGGGACGCTACGCAGCAGGGGTGGCCCGCCAGGCGTTGGAACTCGGCAAGAATGTCTTTCTTTACAGCGATAACGTCTCGTTGGAAGACGAAATCTCCCTCAAAAATGTAGCCGCGGCAAAGGGGCTGCTGGTGATGGGGCCGGACTGTGGCACGGCGATTGTGGATGGGGTGGGGCTGGGCTTTGCCAACCGGGTGCGCCGGGGAAAGATCGGCGTTGTGGCCGCCTCGGGGACCGGTCTGCAAGCGGTGACGGTCGGTATTCACCGGTTGGGTGGCGGCATCACCCAGGCTTACGGCACGGGCGGGCGGGATTTGTCCGAAGCGGTGGGTGGGGTAACGGCGCGGCAGGCATTGACCCGTCTCGCCGCAGATTCGCAGACGGAAGTGATCGTCCTCGTCTCCAAGCCCCCCGCGCCTGCCGTAGCCGAGGAACTGTTGGCGTTGGCTCGTCAGAGCGGCAAGCCCGTCGTCGTTGATTTTATTGGGTATTCTCCCGCAGAGGCGCAGAGGCGCAGAGGAGGGGAGGAAGAAGGCGATAAGATTCGCTTTGTACAGACGCTGGACGAGGCGGCGGAGTTGGCGGTTGCGCTGTCAGGGAGTGACGGCGGACAGCAGACGGCAGACGGCGTATCAATTCACAATTCGCAATTCACTATTCACCCCTTCGACAGAGTTTCGACAGGCTCAACCTACCAGCTCAGGACGCCGCATTCACTATTTCTCCGCGCCCTCTACTCCGGCGGTACCCTTGCCTACGAAGCGCTGCTGCTGCTCCAGGAGTATCTGCCCGTCGTCTACTCCAACGCGCCGCTGAAGGGCGGGCCTGTACTGGACAATCCCCACGAAAGCCGGGGGCATACGGTTGTGGACCTGGGCGGGGACGAGTTTACTGTGGGCCGCCTGCACCCGATGCTGGACAACGACCTGCGCATCCGCCGCATCCACGCCGAGGCCGCGCACCCGGAGACCGGCCTGCTTCTGCTCGATGTGGTGCTGGGCGACGGCGCACACCCGGACCCGGCCAGCGAACTGGCCCCGGCCATCCGTGCCGCCATTGCCACGGCCAACGCCGCGGGGCGGAAGCTGTCCGTCGTTGCCGTCGTCGTGGGCACGGATGCAGACCCGCAAGGACCGGACAGCCAAATCGATCAGCTTTCCGCAGCGGGAGCTATCGTCTTCACCCGTCACGACGAGGCCGTGCGGGCCGTGGGTGGGGCATTGACTGGGGACGGCGGACGACGGACGACAGACAGCCCACGACCGACGGCGGACGGAATACCCAATATCCAATACCCAATATCTTTTTCTGCTCTCAACGTCGGCCTGGAATCCTTCACCGATAGCCTGAAGTCCCAGGGCGCGGCCGTCGTCCACGTGGACTGGAAGCCACCCGCGGGGGGGAATGAGAAGTTGATGGGGATTCTGGCGCGGATGCGGGGGAAGAAATTAGTAACTGCTCAAGACTAGCGCTGGTTGAGTAGGCTGGGGCAGTATCCAGCCG
>JACQGT010000382.1 GCA_016199425.1 Chloroflexota bacterium | reverse complement strand
GCTTGCGCTCCTCCTCCTGGCCCAGGGTCATGGCGCCGATGTAGCCCTGCAATTCCTGCTGGTGGCGGCGCAGTTGGTCGGCCATACCGGCCAGGGCAACCCGCAGGTCCTCGATCTCCTGCACACCGCCCACCGCTTCCTGTATGGCGTCGAAATCGCCCCACCCCACCCGCTTGGCCGCAGCATCCAGCTTTTGCAGGGGCTGGGCGATATGGCTCAGACCGAAATAGGCCGAGAGCAGGGAGATAACGACTGCCATAGCCACCACCACAAACAGTACATTCTCGAAGCGCAGAATCGGGGGCACCATCCCTTCCCACGATTCCTGGAAAATCAATTGCCAGCCGGTCAGGGGAATGGCGACCTGAGACGAAACCACTTTGGGTCCGGTCGTTTGGTCTCCGTCACCCATTTGCACGAGTGGCAGACCGTCGGCGCTGTGGATGACCAGCGTAGCTTGTGAGTGGAGGGAAAGAGGCGCAAGGGTTTCTGGCAAGGAGAGCGCCGAAATCGGTATCGCGGCGATGAGTACCCGGTCTGGCTGACCTCCGGAGATGGGCGCGGCCAAAAGCAGCACAACTTCCCCATCATTGCTGTATGTGGTCATAGCCGATTGGCCGACTGTCGCTCCCCGGGCCAGATCGATAGCTATCTGCCGCTCGACCCAATCCGCTTGGGTGCTGCGGGCCAATGCGCGCCCGGTCGCGTCGAAAATAGCTGCGCCGTAGGAGAAGGATGTCTCCAATTCACCCAGCGCTTCGGCCCAGCCTTCGTCAGAAATGTGGTGCAGAGCCGGTTGCCCCGCGACCTGCAGCAGCCGATCTTTGTCGTCGTCCAGACGCATGGCAACCAGCGCGGCCGCGGCTCGGGTCAGGTTATCAGCGCGCTCCTGCACAAGTTGCTGCATGGCCTGTTCGTGGCTGTGCAGTTCGGTGAGGGAGAGGGCGAAGAGGCCGATGGCAACGGGCAGAGCCACCCACAGCAGAAGTTGGGCACGCAAGCTACGCAGCGGGAGCGGTAGACGGATCGTTTTCAGTGGCCGCATGGGGTTGCGCCCTTCATCCTTCGTCAGGCTTGGGTCTCTTCCAGGGTGATCAGCCCCTGCTGCAACGCCACTGTGACCGCTTCGGTGCGCGAAGCCACGTGCAATTTGGCGAAGACATTGGCCAGATGGCCCTGCACCGTGCGCCCACTGATGGCCAGCGTATGGCCGATCTCCCGGTTGCTGCGCCCTTTGGCCACACAGCGCAGGACCTCCAACTCCCGTTCACTCAGCGGCTCAATCGTGCGGTTGCTGGTGAGGTTGGCGATGACTTTGGAGGCAATGTCGGGATCGAGCACACTCTTGCCCGCGGCTACGCTCTTGACGGCCTGCAAGAGGTCCCTGCTGCCGGCTGTTTTGAGCACATAGCCGTCGGCCCCGGCGCGCAGCAGGGCAAAGATGTAGGGCTCGTCGTCGTAGGCGGTCAGGATGAGCACGCGCACCTGCGGGTAGCGCTCTTTGATGCGCCCAGTCAGCTCAATGCCGTTGAGACCGGTCATGCGAATGTCCAGCACAGCCACATCGGGCTGCTGGCGCGCCAGCAGCGCCCAGGCCTCCTGGCCGTCGCTGGCCTCGGCCAGAACCTGAATCTGCGCATCCTCTTCCAGAAAGTCGCGGATGCCCTTGCGCACTACTGCGTGGTCGTCGGCCAGCAAGACCCGGATCACTTGCGTTTGCGTCCTGTCTGTCATATTTGTTTGCATCCACTCGCTACATAGAAAAAACCGAAAAAGCGTTCTTCAAAGGTCACATCGCCCAGCAAGTCGGGAAAACGCTGCCAGGGCCGGCGGCCCAGGTCACCGGCGGCTGCGCCGCCCAACAGGTCCGCCACCAGATTAAACGGCCGCATGACTGGGCGCTTGCTTAATTTGACATCACCTACCACCAGCCGTCCGCCCGGCTTGAGTACATCCACGGCCCGGGTCAACGCCTGCTCCCAGCCGGGAATCACACAGAAGGCAAAGGTGGAAATGACAGCATCCACGCCTTGCGTTGCGGCCGGGACAACGGCGGCGATCTGCTGCAGGGAAAGTTGGGCTGCATCCCCTCTCAGGAGCGTCACGTTTGACCAGCCCGCAGAGCGAATCTGCTCCTGGGCATAGTGCAGCATTTCCGGCGTGTAGTCAAGACCGATGAGCTTGCCCGTAGACCCGATATGGGAGAGAATGAAGGGGAAATTAGCCCCCGTTCCACAGGCCAGGTCGAGGACAACATCCCCTGGCTTTAGTCCGGCCAATTCAACCACCCGGCGGCGAATCGGTCTTTCTTGACCAAAAAGCATCAGCCAGGCCGCCGGGTTGTAGACCTGGGCAAAGTAGCGGTAGGTCGTGCGGATACGCGGGGCTGTGGGTGTGGGCAAAAGCGAACGCAGGCCGTCCCGTTCGGCATAGAGCAGCCCGGCCGCGGCCAAAGAAGCTGCTGTCCAGCCCAATGTGCGTTTTGTGATCATTTGGCTCCCTCCTTCGCGCGGGGACTGGTCGGAAGATCGCAACAACTGCGAACCGACTTACCGCGCAGATATCCCACCAGGCCGAAGACAAAGAATGCGGCCAGCAAAGCAACCACCGCAATCCCAGAGAGTGTATCCATCGGTCCACCTCCAACACTCTACACTTCTTCTGTCCACGCCGGCCCATCACGCCCGGCTGCATCTACCATACCCTTCTGGTCCGCGCTCTGCCAGCGCCAAACGAGAGGGAGAGGGCGGGCCATTTGGCCCACCCTCTCCCAAACCCGATGGAAGGAGGGATGAGGTGTGTTCGTTTGCCGCCACATTGGCGTTGGGTCCGCAGCCCGATTTAGGGCACCCAGTTTGACCGGATGACGACCTCTTGCTCTGGCTGTTGTGGATCGTTGGTCCGCACATGGACACGGAAGTCGTGCTGTCCGTCCATGCCTTCATGCATCATGAATTGCAACTTGATGGCTGTTTCCTCACCTGGCTTGAGTGTCGTCGAACTGACGACGGCGCGGGGCGGTCAACAGCCCTCGACAACTTCTACTATCGGTTCCCCCTGGAAGACAAGTGCCTGGCCCCCAACGTTCTTGACCCGGAAAACCGTCTCGATTGTGCGGTTGAGTTTGACATTGCCGTAATCGAACGCGGTCTGGTCGATGACAGCTTTCGGCTGTCCCGTCACTTCAGGCTCGAACGTGGCGGTGATCTGCCGCCCCTGTGCGAACCAGATCACCAGCGCCACAACAGCCAATGCCGCCACGGCAAGCGCCCCAGGCAGCAGCCACTGTGGTCTGGCAGCTTTCTGTGCATTTGAAGATATGACTACAGATGTGTGTTTTTTGCTCACGTGAACTCCTTTTCGTATGTACTTATGCAACCCATCAAACTTCCCGGCGCGGTGATGCGCAATTGCCTGCTCACTGGCTTTGCTCGAACAAAAATGTGTGTAGAGTATCGACGAGCGCCCACAGCTCGTCTTCCCGCAAGATTGTGCCCCAGTTGGGCATGCCCGTACCCATACCGCCCCGGGCGATTTTGGCGTAGTAGAGGGCGGGCGAAGCGCCTGCCGCCGTCGTTGCATCCTGGAAATTCGCCACGGCTACGGGCGCAAATCCAGCGGCGAAGCCGTCGCCTGCGCCTGTCTCTCCGTGACAGGCGGCGCAGTT
>JACQGT010000381.1 GCA_016199425.1 Chloroflexota bacterium | reverse complement strand
AGTCGCCCGCCCGTTGCGCGTTGTTGATAGCGTCGGACGCCTTCGCATAGGCAACGGCAATGCCCGACGTGTGGCCTTTCGTCCCCAGTTTGGCGGCGTCAGTGCTGCGGTCACCGATGCCCCAGACGATCAGCCCGTTATCGCCCACGCCTTTGAGCAGCGGCTGCACATCCTCGATGCCCGTCCCCACCTTCACGCCCACCCATTCCTGGGAATCCCGGAAGAGCTTGACGACTGAATCTATCTCTTTGGACTGCTTAAAGTAGTAGATGAAGCGTGCGCCGCAGCGGTCGCCCATCTCCTCGCCCAGAGCCATATATTCGTGATAGATGCCCGCCGGGTCATAGACGCCGCTCAGGGGCATCATCAGATAGCAGTCCGGTGGGCGCTGCAGAGTCGCCAGCTCCGCAATCAGGCTTTTGGCATCGGTCAAGGGATTGGGCACGATCCCGGCCATATAGACGCCGTCGTTGCCCATCGTGCGGGTGGTCACGTCCACCAGATGCACCTGTTCGGCCAGACTCATGTGATGCACCGGGCTGGTGCCGGCGATGGAGATGACCCGGCGCCGGTTATTGTCCTGGCTGTTGGAGGCCAGCAGATAACGCACATTCTTGGCGTGGGCGTCGTAGTCGATCTGCCCGTTGCGATAGGGGACCACCGGGATGGCGGTGACGCCTTCCAGCGCGGCGAGTACTGCTTTTGTGCTCAATTGGGGGCGGATGGCTAAAGTCATTGGATCTTCTCCGTTGAATAATTGTAATGATTAGTGTATGTCTGACGATTCCTGCTGCAAAATCTTCTGCACTTCTGTTTGTAATTGTGGGATCTTCGTCCGCAGCACATCCCAAACAATCTGGTAATCAACGCCAAAGTAGTCG
The DNA here is from genome assembly GCA_016199425.1 of Chloroflexota bacterium. Lineage (GTDB taxonomy): Bacteria > Chloroflexota > Anaerolineae > Caldilineales > Caldilineaceae > JACQGT01. The sequence continues at coordinate 16,395 of JACQGT010000381.1, read as the reverse complement.
TGAATCAGCACATCTCTCATGCCTGACATCGCTCACCATTCGACTTGAGCATACTTCTGGCGTAATTCCGGGGCAATCTGCTTCGTCGCCTCGCCAATAATTTCAATGCTTCTGACGCAGGCCCGTTTGAGCGTCTCGTTGCCGAGAAAGTCGTTTTCGTCGATTTGGCCTGTGACCGATAGCAGATAAGCGGTTTCGTCCAGGATGTGGCGCAGATAGTCAAGCGTTGATGGGCGCATATTCAATACTCGCCAGGATACGTGGTCCGATGTAAGGACTGAGTGATTCAGGTGTGGCCAGTTCCACTTTCCTTTCCAACAAATCCTCTAGGAGGAAAGCAAGATGGATGAAATTGTCGAAAGATTTCTGCCCTGACGCAAATTCAACCAGCAAATCGACATCGCTCGTCGCAGACTGTTCTTCGCGGCTGAACGAACCAAACAGCCCCAGACGTTCTACGCCCAGCGCTCTGATTTGATGCCGATTTTCGCGCAAAAGCGCCAACAAATCGCTTTTTGTCTCTACTTTCATGCGCGAACCCTCCCCTCTCACGCCTCACTTCCCATATTCTACCACGCCCACCCGATTCTTCTCTACCCACTCCCAGTTGATCTGCACGCCCAGCCCCGGCCCCTGGGGAATCGGCACGTGGCCTCTGCTGTCCACGGCGGTCAGATCGTCCGTATAATCCAGGAAAAGATTGGGTTCGTGGCTGGCCGGCGCTTTGGGATGGAGTAGCCCCATTTCGTAGTAGTTGGTGTTGCGGATGGCGGCCATGCACTGGCGCTGGGCCGGGCCGGGGCCGTGAAATTCGATGTCCACGCCCAGCCCTTCGCAGGCGTGGGCAATTTTCATCACGCCGGTGATGCCGTCGTAACCCACATCGCCCCGTACAAAGTCCGTGGCGTCGTTGACCACAAAGTCGATGTGAGGTTCCAGGGAGCGCACGTGCTCGGTTTGTAGGAGAGGCGTTTTGATGAGCTGGCGCAGCTTGCGGTGGGCAAACTGGGATGTGCCGCCGTCCCGGAAAGCGTCCTCGTACCAGAAGAAGCGCTCCTCGTCGCAGGCCCAGCCCACTTTCAGCGCGTCGCCAAAGGTGATGTACTCGCAGGCCGGGTCAAGCATCAGGTCCATCTTGCCGCCCACCCGCTGGCCCACCGCGTGGACGTTGGCGATCTCCTGGCGGATGGGTGCGCGACCCCAGCCATGGATTTTGAAGGCCGGGTAGCCCAGTTCCAGACACTGCTCGGCGAAATCGGCGAAGGCTGCGGGCGTGGAGAGGCCGTCGGGCTGGTGGTCGCCGTGATAGGTGCTGGCGTAGCAGGGCACGCTCTCTTTGTAGCCGCCCAGCAATTTGTAGATGGGCACATTGAAGAGCTTGCCCGCGATGTCCCACAGCGCGATGTCCACCGGGGCCAGACCGATGCGGGCCACCTGGCGCAGGGCACGGTTCACGTCCGTATAGATGCGCTCCCGCTCCAGCGCGCTTCTGCCGATGAGATAGGGCGCAAAGCGGGCCAGGGATGCGTAGTCGAGCGCGCCGCCGCCCGCGTACTCGCCGACGATGCCCGCATCGGTGAAGACCTTCAAAATGTAGCCGCCCATGGGCGCGCTGCCACCCGGTTCGTAGACCAGATTGAAGCCGTTGTAGTCATAGCCCATATCCTGCAGGCTCGACTTCCACTGATGTACTTCAAATTTCGTGATAATTGGATCGGACATGGGGGGTTCTCCTGGGGTGAACGTTTGGAAACGATGGCATTAGTATACAAAAATAAGTCGGGCCACTGCCCACCAGCGTTCTTTACCCCTTCACCGCGCCGGCGGCGAGACCGCCGACCACGTAGCGCTGGGCCAGAACGTAGAGAATGAGGACCGGCGTCATGGCGATCAGCGAACCGGCCATCATCGGCCCTACCATATAGTAGTCGGACCGGTAGAAGTTGGCGAGGCCGATGGAAATCATCTTGTGTTTGTCGTCCTGAGCCAGAACCAGGGCGAAGATATATTCGTTCCAGACATTGTTGAAGATGAAGATCGAGGCGGTTACGATGGCGGGGATCGAAAGGGGAATCACGATATGCCAGAGGGAGCGCATACGTGTGCAGCCATCAATCAAAGACGCTTCTTCGATTTCGGAGGAAAGGGTGCGCAAATAGCCCATCATCAGCCAGGTGCAAAAGGGCACGCTGAAGCTCATATTGGCGACAATCAGGCCCGGAAATGTGTCTTTCAGCCCGGCTTTCACGATGATCAGATACATAGGAATCAACATCAGCGAGCCGGGGATCAGATAGACGAAGAGGACGCCGCGTGCCATGACCGCTCGACCAGGGAAGCGCAGACGGGTCAGCGCGTAGGCCGCCAGCACCGAGATCACAACCACGATGGCGGTCGTGGACAACGCCACCAGCAAGGTGTTGCTGAGGTAAAGCGGGATGTGGAAGTTGACGATCACATCCCGAAAATTGCTCAGGGTTGGGTCGCGCGGAATCCAGGTCAGCTCCGAATAGATCTCCTTGTCGAACTTAAAGGATGTCGTCACCATAAAATAGAGGGGAAAGAGAATGATCGTAAACAGGGTAAGGATGACCACAGCAGAGAGGACACGAAAAATCGATTCAGGGATGCGATCCAAGAGCCTTGTCACTGAGTGGCCTCCCTGTCCATGTAGCTCGCCACGCCCAGCACGAGCAGCCCAATCACGGGCAACATCATAATGGGCAGCGCAGCGCCTTCACCCAAACGGAAGTTCTGCATTGCCAGATGATAGGTAAGCAAGGGGAATACTTCGGTTGCGTTGCTCGGTCCGCCGCCTGTCAACAACATGGGAATTTCCAGACTATTCATCGTCCAGATGGTGGAGAGCAGGATCACCACGCCCATCACCTGCTGCAGGCCGGGCAGCGTAATGTGGCGAAAGCGCGCCAACCTTCCTGCCCCGTCCACCTTGGCCGCGTCGTAGAGTTCGGATGAGATGGTCTGCATACCGGCCAGGAAGGTCAACGCATAGAAGGGGTAGCCTTTCCAGACCATCACAAAGATCAGCAAAGAGACAGCGGATCCCGTTCTGGCCAGGAAGGGGACGTTTTCGCTGATCATTCCGAAGCTCATCAGAATCTGGTTCAGCAGCCCCGTCTGACCGTCGAAAATCCAGCGCCAGACCAGCACAATAATGTAAGTGGGTAGAATCCAGGGCAGCATGAAAATGCCGCGCAGGATGTTGCGTCCGCGAAATTCCTGGTTGAGTGAGGTAGCCAGGATCAGTCCGACGAGGGTCTTGATGGCAACCGCCGCCACTGTAATCAGCACCGTGCGTACAACCATTTCCGTAAAGCCGGGCCAGCCCAGGATGTACTCGTAGTTGGCCAGCCCCACCCACCGGCCTGGGCCGCGACCGACCATCCGATCGGTAAAGCTGATGCGGATGGCCTCGACGAAGGGATAGCCGACCATTCCCAACACGACGAGCAGGGCAGGGGTGACCAGCAACCAGCCCAGGCGGGTATCGCCAGCAAAGAGCGAACGCTTTTTCTTTTGCGGCAGCGCAAGCGACAGGGCCGGTCGTGATAACGTTTCTTGGCTCATTCGGGGTTCCCCATGTGGCTAAACCGAATCCGGTAGGGGCACGCGGTGTGGCGAGAAGCGATTCCGTCAGAAAACGAGAATTTTCCTCGCCGCACCGCGTGCCCCTCCTACAATTCGTAACTAGAAATACTTCTCAAAGACACGCTTAGAGAAGGTATCCGCTTCGGCGATGGCGTCTTCAGGCGTCCAGCCGTCGAGGAGCACGCGCACGACCATCGACCCGACTGGCGAATCGGGACTGCCGCTCAGTTCGGAAATGGCCGCGTTGTCAAAGGGTGCCGGGTAGCCGGGGTAGGAGCCGATCTGCGCAGCCAGATTGAAGGCGGCCCGCTTGCCTTCCCACATGGGCAGGCTGTCGTACTCTTTCAGCACATTGGCCACAAAGCCCCTTTCCAGCCAGGGCGCGTAAATGTCGCTGCTGTACAAGGCGCGTATCAGGTCGCTGGCCGTCTCTTTGTTCTTGGATTTGTTGGACATTACCACTGTGTAGCGCAGACTGGCGTCGGTTGTGTCGCGCAGGGCCTTGGGCTTGGGGGCCAGACCCATTGCCTCTGCCAGTTCGGGGTCACTGTCCTGCGCTGCCACATAGATAGAGGCGGCGTTGATGACCAGCAGAGCCTGCTTTTCCAGGAATGCTTTGTTATTGGCGGCGTAGTCATAGGCCGGGGCGTCGGGCGGGAAGAGACCCATATCCCAGGCTTGCTTGGCAAAGTTGAGCGCAGCGACGGCTTCTGCCATCTTCTCGTCGGCCAGGATGATTTTGGTGCCTGTCTCATCCCAGATATCGGCGCCGTAGTTGCGGAAGAGATCGCTGCACCAACCGTCGTGGGTCAGCTTGACAACGCCAAAACCCCAGCCATAGAGCTTGCTGCCCTGTTCCTCGGTGTATTTCGATGCCTGCGCGGTGAGGTCGCGGGTCTCGTCCCAGGTCCACTGGCCCGTGGGCACGGTGATGCCGGCCGCTTCGAACAGGTCCTGGCGGAACTGCACCATCGGCGTGTCGATGGAGTAGGGTAGGAAGGAAACGGCCCCATTCCGGGTGGCAAAGGTATCCAGGCGCGGCTGCCAACCGCCGTGGGCGTCGCCGATCTCCCCGAAGAGATCCGTAAGCGGTTCGAGGCTCTGCGCATCCATCATCTGCAAGGCCACACCGCCGCTGATAAACAGGGCATCGGGCAGGGTGCCAGCCTCGATAGAGGGCATCACTTTTGTCGCCATATTCGGGTCAGCATCGCGTGAGATTTCGATGGTTACGTTGTTGGCCCCCGCCCACTCGTTGAGCTTCTCCTGCATGAATTCATCAGCCGTTGGGGCAAAGGTATTCCACATCCAGAACGAGAGGTTGATAGCTTGCTGGGGTGCGGCGGGTGCTTCGCCGCCGGATGCCGCCGGAGCCGCCTGGGGTGCCGCGGCCGGGGCCGCGCAGCCGACCAGCAGCACACCTGCGGTGGCCAGGGCGCTTGAACGCAGAAAATCACGACGGGACAGTTTTTTCTGTACTGCGGACATGGGAACATCTCCTTCGGTGACAGTGGATTCCAGAGAGTAACGGGCAACGGATAGAAGAGAAGTCCGTCTACACAAGTGGTCAGTGAGCAGTTATCAGTTCTTCATGCACTGTCGAGCGCTACGGGGGATGAAAATCAGGACACAGATTTTCGCAGATTTTATCCGTGTGAATCCGTAAGTATCTGTGTTAATCCGTGTCCTTTTTTCAGGGCAGTGAAATCAAGTCACTGATCACTGTTCACTGATGACGAAACCGGGAACTTATTTCTTGACAACCCCTTAATATAGATCACACACGAGGCAGGGGTATTGTACTGTCAGGAAAGGAGGATGTCAAACGCCGAAAATCTGCCGTCGGCTTGTTCAGCCTTCTCCTCTCACAAATGCCAATACCCGTTCCTCCATCGCACTGTCGATCTGCCCGCCCGCCACCAGTTCAGCCAACACCGCGGAAAGGGGATAGACCGCGTGGCCGCGGATGCCCGCGCCGGCCAGATTTGCCATACCGCCCTGCTCCCGGTCGATCAGCACAATCGCATCCTCCACAATCAGCCCAGCTTCCCGTAGCCGTTCTGCACTCTGGATAATGCTGCCCGCGCTGGTGATCAAATCTTCAATGATAACTATCCGTTCCCCCGCCTGCCATTGGCCCTCAATGACTTTGCCTGTGCCGTGCTGCTTCACTTCCTTGCGCGGGTAGATCAGCGGCGCGCCCGTCGCCAGGGAGACGGCTGTACCGATGGGCAGACCCGCGTAGGGTACGCCAGCAATGCGGTCATAGGCCAGACCAGCCAGGATGGCTGCATAGGCTTGCGCGGCCTGGGCCAGCAGCGCCGGGCGACTGACCAGCAGGCGCAGATCGATGTAGAAGGGGGATTGGATACCGCTGGCCAGGGTGAAATCGCCGAACTGGACAGCGCCCAGGGAGTGGAGATTGGCGATTAGCGAACGGCGACTGGGGGTTGGGGATTGGCGACTGGGGGACTGGGGGATTGGGTGATTTGAACGGACACGGTTGATTTCGTCGCGCAGGGCCAGGGCCGCGGCGCGGTGATCCGTCGCGTCGGTGACACTCCGGGTCGCCGACGGGAGAACCCCCAGCCCGTCGGGTCGCAGCCCACCGGCCAGGGACCCGGCCAGATCGCCCATCTGTGCGCCTACGCCGGGGACGAGAAACCAGGCATCCGGCGCAGCCGCCCGCACATCGGCCAGGACGTGGGAATAGGTGGCCCCCACCACCAGCCCCACCTGCGGGGACCAGCCCGTGGCAGTCTCGGCCACCTGTAAATAGAGCGGCTTGCCATCCGGCACGGGCAAACTCTGGAATTCGCCCGCGCTGGGGTTGGAGGTGTGGCAGAGGACAAACAGTCCCTTCTCCCGGTAGGCGGCGAAGGCGTCGATGCTGTCCCGGCCCAGATAGGGGCTGAGGGTGACTGCATCCACGCCCAGCTCCTCGAAGCAGGCCCGGGCATAGGCCGCGGCTGTCGAGCCAATGTCGCCCCGCTTGGCATCTAGCAACACAGGGATGTGGCTGGGGATGGCTGCAATGGTGCGTCGGAGGACATCCATCCCTGGCGCACCCAGCGCCTCGTAGAAGGCGATGTTCGGTTTATAGCAGCAGACCAACTCCGCGGTAGCCTCGATTACTGCCAGATTCCAGCGCAACAGATCGTCCGTCACTGGGCTGCTGCTGGATCGATAGCGCTCCGGCAGGCTCTCCGGCGTAGGGTCCAGCCCCACGCAGAGCAATGACTGGTTGCGCTCCGAAGCCGCGCTGAGTTTGTCGTAGAAGTTCATCGGGTTTCTCCTTTGGAATATTGTAGGTTGGGTTGCGACGGCGTCGGTATCACTGGCTTGGCCTGTCGGGTGCGCCGCCGCAACCCAACACTTGGTAGCGGGATATCGCCGTCTGTTGGGTTGTTGCCGACGGCGAGAGTGGACGGTCTGTGCTGCCTCTCGGCAACAACCCAACCTACGATCCCGTTACTACCGGCACTTCCCGCTCCAGCCAGACCCGGCTGGTGGTGACGCCGCAGGTGTAGGCGTAGAGTTCCACCCCCCGGGCCCGCGCCCGGCTGAGCGCGTCGGCAAAGGCCGGGTCGGTCTCCCGGTTGGGGGCAATCGAAATGGCATCGGGCCGCTGGATGATAAAGACGACCGCGGCCCGCACGCCGGGGCCGACCAAATGGGTCAGTTCCTCCACGTGGCGACGTCCGCGTACAGTGGGAGCATCGGGAAAAAAGGCGCACCCGTCGTCGTGTACGAGCGTAGCCGATTTCGTCTCCACCCAGCAAACCCGCCCGTCTGCTGCGCTGAGGCGAAAGTCAATGCGGCTGGTCACGCGGCCAGATGGGGGACGCAGATTTTCATGATTTGGATTGATCCTCGCTGATTTGGGTTGATTGTCCGTGGTGGTAGGTGAGAGAACGATGACTTCGCGTTTGCAATTCGTATAGTCAATAAACGGGGCAAAAAAGCCATTCCCCAGCCCTTCGGCAAAGAGATCGTTGGGCAATTGGGTATTCAGGCTGATCAGTTGCCCGTTGGCCGGGTGTTCGATGAAACGCAGTGTGTAGGGCGTGCGCCGGGTCGGATCGGTCGCTTTGTCCACATAGACCGTCGCCCCGGTGATCATCAGTTCGCGCATCCGGCCTGGATTGGGGCAGTGGGCGCGCACCTGCGCGCCGCTCCCGTGTAGCCGGGCGTGGATGACAAAGCGGTTGGGCCGTTCCAGAAAAGTGGCCGGTTCGACGGGGAAGGAGATATTCATAGTTGGGGTCATATACCTCTTGTGAAATAGAAGGACATACCCCAGGACATGACCATTAATTCTCCTGATCACTTACGCCGTCAAAAAGCGCAGCGGCGTATTCACGACTGGCTGCCTTAACTGTCTGCCAGTCGCGCCAGTGCGGATCAAGATTTTTGTATTCCTCTAGATTGAGTTCATCGAGGTCGTAGGGTAACGGCTGCGCCAATTGGATTTGTAGCTGTTGCAGCGCCGATTCGTCGTTCGGTTGAGGGTAAATACGGTCAAACGACAGAAGGGCCGCAGCCATTTTATCGACGCCCATATGGCTGGCCAGAGCTACAAAGTCCAGGTAATCGCGGGTTGCGTTCCTTTTGAGGATCAGCACGGCTTTGATCCGTAGCATCTCAGCTTCTGTGGGTATTGTAATCTTTCCACCCGAAAATTCGATCTGAACCGTATCCAGCGGCTCATCCCGAATCAACTGTCGCACCCCTGTTTCAATACCGTCCAGACTGCCAAGAATCAAGACAGGGCGCGCCACACGGGCCGTTTTCCAACCGGCGACCGATTCCAGTTCGGCCAACACCTGGTCGAAGCGCTGCCGGAGATCAGCCAGAACGTGATCTGCGTCGATGGAGAGGCGGTGTTGAGCATACAGCACAGCGGCAGTTCCGCCCACGAGGACGGTCTCCGGCAGGATGCGCTGCAAGCGTGCGGCGGAGGAAAGAACCTGTTCCCATTCAGGTAAGGTGTCTGTCGGCATAGTACTTCCAGAAGTGGTAGCGTTGGGCATAGGGATCGGAGACGTGCGCATGGCATACACGTAGAATCTTCTCCAGCACTGCCCGGTCTTGGAGCGCGGCTTTGCGTAGTTCAGCCCAATCCTGGCGCTTGCCGCGTGCGATCACGTCGTCAATGGCGGCGAGGGTCAACTGTTGATGGTTGAGATGACGGTGTAACATACTACAATTATACAACCGAAGTCACGGTCTTACTAACGCACTACAGACTATTCCCCATTCTGCATTCCGCACAGCGCCCGTTCCAAATCCGCGGCGCTGGTGAACCAGCGCACAGTGTGTAGGAAACCGGCGATGTCTTCGGGGGTTTTGATGCGCTGCAACTCTTGCAACTGGGGACCAATCGGGCTGGAACTGGCCCCGCCCGTGGCGTAGCTGCCGTGAAAGGCAAAATAGGCCTGATTCAGCACCCGCAGATGGTAACCGTTGGCGACAAAGAAGCGCCGCCGCGCCTCCATATACTGCTCCGCCGTCTCGTAATGGCCGCTTGCCAGCAGTTCGTCCACCCGTAGCCGGGTCTCCCGCATCTCCCGGTTGAAGTCGAAGGGGCGGGGCCGGCCCGGCTCCAGGAGTGGTTCGTCTGGCTGTTCTTCTGGCTTCTGGATGCGTTCCTCCGGAGGCAGCAACTCAGGATAGTAGCGCGCCAGCACCCGCCGCCCCACTTCGTCGCCGATGATGTCGGCGACTGTCTCGTTGAGTGTTGTGAGTTCCGGGCTGCTGCCAAAACGCATACCCAGGGGGAAAAGCGTAAGATAGTTGTGTACCCATTCGTGGGCGACAGTCGAAAAGACCCACGTCAGGCTGCCCCGGTCAATGACCATTGTGGGGTAGGCGGCCATGCCACCAATTTTCGTGATGTAGGCCGAAAGATTCGTCTGTTCAACAATGGCCGCCTCTTTGTCGTGGGCCTCGGCGCTGTCGATATCCGGCGCAAGCATCTGTGCGTAGACGTTGCGAATCTCCTGGCGCGGGCTGATGATGAGAATTTGGGGCGGCTCGGTGAAGGTGAAGTTGACCGGCGGTGCCGGTGTCCCCGCGATGCCCATCCCTGCTTCGGCCAGGAGTTCCGCCACCTGGCGCTGGATCACCGCCTCGACCAGTGGACGGCGCTGCTGTTGCTGCGCGCGCAAGGCGGCCAGTTGTTCACGCGCCTGGGCGAGACTTTCGTTGGACGCTGCCTCGTTGCTCGCGCTGACCAGCCGGTTGACCCGATCTTCCAGGCGGCGCACCTCCGCCACGCCGTCAAAGTAGCCAAAGACCAGCGCCCGCTCCTGCTCAACAGTAAGACCCGCGCCCGTCCGGTCGAACCAGGCGCGGGCCTTTTCGCCCAGCGCCTGCCATTCCCAGCCGCCCAGACTGAAGCCCCGTCCGGCGACGACAACGCCGATAGCCTGGAAGCGGGCCTGATGGTCGTTCGGCGCGCTGCTGCCTGCAAATCCGAGGGTGATGGCCGCTGCAATAAGAATGGGGAGCAGCGAACGGGTAGCGGAGACCCGGCCTTGCAACGCGTACAACGCAAGCACAAATTGGGGTATCTGGCCGGACCAGCGGAGAATATCAGAGAGCCGTTCGTGTACTTTGGAAGACAAATTGACCCCTGTCGGGCGAAATGGTATAACGTATTGAGTGAAACAGCCGAGAAAGTATACCACACGTGCAACCTTCCACCCTTCGACAAGCTCAGGACAACGCCTTCGACTTGCCACCTGCAACAGCTTTTCTGCGTGCCATGCCCAAAGCCGAACTGCACACCCATCTGGAAGGGGCCATCCAGCCCGCCACTGTGCTGGAACTAGCCGCGGCCCACGGGATGCTCCACACGCTGCCCGCCAGCGACGGAGAGGGCTTGCGCCGCTGGTTTCTCTTTCGGGACTTCCGCCACTTCATCGAAATCTACATGACAATTCAGGCCCTGCTGCGCCGGGGCGAGGATTTTGCCACCGTTGCCTACCGCAACGGCGAGGATATGGCGGCCCAGGGCATTCGCTACCGGGAGCTGACGGTGACGACCTTCACCCACACCCATTTGCAGGGCAAGAGCATTTCCATCGAGGAGATTTTTGCGGGGCTGGAGGATGGCCGGCGGTGGGCGCGGCGGGATTTTGGCGTGGAGATGCGCTGGGTGATCGATATTCCCCGCAACGCCAGTTTCAAGCGCGCAGGGGGATACGATCCCTTCCCCGCGCAGATGACCCTGGCCCACGCCATCGCTGGAATGGATTACGGCGTCATCGGTCTGGGGCTGGGTGGCAACGAGGTAGGCGCGCCGCCCGAACCCTTTGCCCACGCCTTCGCACAGGCCAAAGCTGTGGGTCTGCACTCCCTGCCCCACGCCGGGGAGATGGTCGGCCCGGCCAGCGTCTGGGGCGCGCTGAACGGGTTGGACGCAGAGCGCATCGGCCACGGCGTGCGCGCCATCGAAGACCCGGCCCTGCTCCTGCATCTGCAAGAGCGGCAGATTCCGCTGGAGATCAACCCCACCAGCAATGTCTGCCTGGGCGTCTATGCCAGCCCGGCGCAGCACCCCTTCCCCCATCTGGACCGCATGGGGCTGTTTGTCACCGTCAACAGCGACGACCCGCCCCTTTTCAACACCAGCCTCCTGGCCGAGTATCAACTGCTGGCCGACACTTTCGGCTACGACGAGGCCAACCTGGCCCGTATCGCCCGCAACGCGTTCAGAGCTACCTGCGCCGAGCCGGAGCTAAAGCGTTCCCTCCTGGCCGAGTTCGACAAATGGCTGGAGGAATGGAACGCGGGGGAACAGAACGCGCAATGAGCAAAGCCAAAATCCTTGTAGTGGACGACGAACCCAGCATCGGTGAGGTGGTCAGCCTCTATCTGGCCCAGGCCGGCTACGACGTGAAGGTGGTGCGTGACGGGCAATCCGCGCTGGACGCCATCGCTGCTTCGCCGCCGGACCTGCTGGTGCTGGACCTGATGCTGCCCAAAGTGGACGGGCTGGAGATCACCCGCCGGGTGCGCGCCCAGGGCAGCACGCCGATTATTATGCTCACGGCGCGCAAGGAGGAGACCGACCGCATCGTCGGCCTGGAGATGGGCGCGGATGATTATGTGGTCAAACCCTTTAGCCCCCGGGAATTAGTGAGCCGGGTGAAGGCGGTGCTGCGCCGCACACAGGGGGCCGCGCCTGTGGATGGCGGCAACAAACCCATCTCCTTCGGTTCTGTTATTGTCGATCCCCGCACCCGCCAGGTGACGGTCAACGGCGCAGAAGTGGCGTTGACCGTCAAAGAGTTCGATCTGCTCTGGGCCTTCGCCACCCACCCCCGCCAGGTCTTCAACCGCGACCAACTGCTCGATCGGGTCTGGGGCATCACCGAATACGTGGACCCCAGTACAGTCACCGTTCACGTGCGCCGCCTGCGCGAGAAGATCGAGGCCGACCCCTCCAATCCCCAGCACATTCTGACGGTGTGGGGGGTTGGGTATCGGTTCGAGGCAGGGTAGGAGTTAGGAGTTTTGAGTTAGGAGTTAGGTAGCGCGCCGGCTCTGCCAACGCAATACGCAATACGCAATACGAGGTTCACTCCCCAATGATCGCAACTTCTTCTCGCGTCGCCCTCCCCCTCCGCTTCCTCCTGGGCGTTGTCCTGGCCGTGCTGGTGGGGCTGGCCCTCTTCTTCGCGGTGATGAACCCGCCCCTGCGCGAGATGCGGGCGATGGGCTGGTTTCTCTCCATCACCGCGCTCATCTCCGTTGTCGCCGGTTATCTGCTCTACCGCCTGGGCTGGATCGACCGCACGCCCCGGCTCAGTTGGATGCTCGCCGGTTCCTATGCCCTGGCCAGCGCTCTTACCTTCCTCAATGTCTACGTCACTGCGCGGCTGATGTTCGCCAGCCAGCACGACCTGCAACTGGCAACCGTCCTGCTCATTTTCGCCGGCGGCATTGCCATGGCCCTGGGCTACTTCTTTTCCAGCGCGCTCACCGACCGCATCCAGGCGCTGAACCGGGCCGCGCATTCCATTGCCGCGGGGGAATTGGATGTGCAAGTGCCTGTGCAGGGGCGCAACGAGATGGCCCAATTGGCTGCGACTTTCAACGGGATGGCCAGCCAACTGGCCCAGGCCGCCCGCAGCCAGCGGGAAGCCGAGCAGTTGCGCCAGGAACTGTTGGCCTGGGTGGGCCACGACCTGCGCACCCCCCTCTCCTCGATCCGCGCCATTGTGGAAGCCCTGGCCGACGGGCTTGTGACTGACGCGGCCACCCAACGCCGCTATCTCCTCACGGCCCAGCGGGACATTCAATCCCTCTCCGCGCTCATCGACGACCTTTTTGAAATGTCCCAGATCGGCGCGGGCGGGCTGCAACTGGACCGGCACTTCGCTTCTCTGACCGATCTGCTTTCGGACACGCTGGAGAGTTTCACCGCGCTGGCCACGGCCAAAGGCGTTTCGTTGACCGGGCAGGCGGGCGCGGGGGTGGACCCGGTGGCGATGGATGTACAGAAGATTGGCCGGGTGCTGGGGAATCTGATTGGCAACGCCATCCGCCACACCCCCCCGGGCGGTCTGGTGCGGGTGCAGGCGATGCCCGTGGGCCGGAACGTGCTGGTGGAGGTCATCGACAGCGGCGAGGGCATCCCCGCCGCCAGTCTGGGCCGGGTCTTCGATCAGTTCTACCGGGCGGAGGAGTCCCGCAACCGGGAGACGGGCGGCGCTGGGTTGGGCTTGGCAATTGCCAAAGGGATTGTGGCTGCCCACGGCGGGGAGATCGGCGTGCAGAGCGAAGCGGGCGCGGGCGCGCGCTTCTGGTTTGTGTTGCCGCGAGGATAGACGTACACTGCGCGATTTGTCTTGCACTGTACCCCGATTAGCGCTATGCTGGATGGGTACTGTTGAATTCTCGTTGGAGTGGTCAGGAGATAACTATGCAAGTCGAACGTCAATTTCTGGACGTGAAAGAGCGTCAGGTCGTCATTGAATTGCCCGCTTCTTTTCTAAACTGCCGGGTGGAAGTGATTGCCATTGCCCTGGATGAGGAATTGGGCAAGCTCGGCAGGCGTCGCCGTCCCCACCCAGAGCTTGCAGGCAAAGGCCGGACGTTAGGCGATCTGGTCAGCCCGATTGTCGATGATGCGGATTGGGAATGTTTCCAATGATTATGCTGGATAGCCATATCTGGTTTTGGTGGGTCAATGGGGAGGATCAGCGACTGCCATCGTTCATTCTGGCAGAGATTGAAGCTGCGCCTCGTGTCGGCGTCTCGCCGGTTTCCTGCTTTGAATTGGCGTTGGCGCACCGCCGCGGTCGTCTTGAACTTTTGCTGCCCATTCGGGAGTGGTTTGCCCTGGCGTTGGCCGGTTCCGATGTGGAATTGTTGCCACTGACACCCCTGATTGCCGCACGCGCGGTCGAATTGCCGGATATTCACCGGGACCCGTTTGACCGCATCATTATAGCTTAAATTCGCATCACTCAGCTCAGTCTCGCTAAGGTCCGCACCGCTGAGGTTAGCACCGCTGAGGCTTTCCTCGCTGAGACCTGTAAAGCTGAGGTCAGGTAGAATGTCTGGATTTTCCTTGCGCCACTGGTTCCACATCTCGACGCCTTTTTGCAGAATCGCCAAATGCTCCTCGTTTGCCATGCCATCCTCCTTTGCGCTTGCACGGGCGCACGCCCGATTCCGGGAATCGACCAGCACCAGACGGCAGGCGGGAGATCGCCCGGTCGATTCCCGGAATCAACACAACCGCCAGATGACAGCGAATGGGAGGAAAGCGCGAATGATTGATGGGAAAGTAGTGATTCGATTTACCAGATGACTTTGATTTGTGGACTCTCCGTGATGTTTCGATCTCTGGACACACAAGCAGCGTTCAGTCTACGCGCTACGCCAGCGATAATGCGGTCATGCATCTCCGTAACCGTATCATCACTGGCGAAATCAACGATATCCTGGGCATAGAGGAGAAGAATTTCAAACTGCCCGCTCTCTTGCAGCCGGGCAAATATAGCGGCGAAATCGAAAGGACGGCCCGCTTTTTCATTCAGATAGAAGAGTTCGGCAAGGACAATCACGGGGATTACGAGAATTGCTGATTGAGCAACGCCCTCATCAAATACACCTCTGGCTGCTACGCTGAGCCGAGGCGAGCCGGTCAGATACCAGAAGAGGGCGTGGGTGTCGATGACGTAGCGAGTCACGCCTCCAGGCTCTCCCATTCCGCCTCCCACGCGTGGCGTATTTCGTAGAGTTCTTTGTCGATGTCAAAGTCCTTTGGAAATCCGTCCTTCCAAATGCCAAATAAGTCTTGTGGCTGTCGTTGGCGGCTGCCATTTTGTTTGAGCAAAAAGAGCAGTCGGTCCAGAATGCGCCACTGCTCCGCCGGTTTCAGTTGATCCAATGCCTGTTCCATCGCTTCGATTGTAAGGTGACTCATTTGGCTTTCTCCGTCTCTGGGCAACGCCGAGCAAACTGACTGTGTTGGGGATAGGATAGCGCGAAGACGGATTCTGCGCAAGCCCGGTGGCCCGATTCCAGGAATCGACCACCACCAGATGGCAGGCCGGAGATCGCCCGGTCGATTCCCGGAATCAGCACCCGACAACCCACTGGTCACGGGTCCGGTCTGTGGGGGACGCAGAGCGTCCGGGGAGCGTTCCTACGCGGGAGCGGTGGGGACGAGCAAAGCGGATGGAACCGGCGCTCGTCCTCATCTCATCATCCCGTCATCTCACCCCAAATCCGCCAGATTCGCCTGTAACTGCACCCGCCGCCCGCGCAGTTCCTCCAACTTCGCCTTCTCCCGGCCCACCACCTGCTCCGGCGCTTTGGCCAGAAAACCCTCGTTGCCCAGCAGCCCGTCAATGCGGGCGATCTGCTGCTCCACACTCTCCACCTCTTTTTGCAGACGCTTGCGCTCGGCGTCCATATCCACCAGACCGGCCAGGGGCAGGTAGAGAGTCACACCGCCCACCGCCAACGCCACGGCCTTTTCCGGTGGGGCCAGCTCCGCGGCCACCTGCAAACTCTCCCCCTCGATTTTGGCCTGGCTGACCAGCAGGTCCACATTGGCCTGGACGAGAGATGTGTGTTCACCTGCGGCAATGAGCGCGGCCACCCGGCGGCCCGGCTCCACATTGTATTCGCTGCGCGCATTGCGCACAGCCCGGATCATCTCCTGCAAGCGGCCAAATTGCTCCTCGGCGGTCGCATCGGCCAGGCCGGAGGAGGCGGGCCAGCGGCTGGTCATCAGCGCCTCGCCTGCTGCCGCCACACCGGGCAGATGATTCCAGATGGCCTCGGTGACAAAGGGCATATACGGGTGCATCAGACGCATAGACTGTTCCAGCACAAAGGCCAGCACCTGGCGGGTGGCCTGGGCCGCGGCCGCGTCGCCGCCGTAAAGCCGGTTCTTGGCGGCTTCGATATACCAGTCGCAATACTCGCTCCACAGGAAATCGTAGAGCTGGCGGCCTGCCTCGCCCAACTGCCAGTCACCCACCAGCCGGGTCACATTCTCCCGCACAGTCTCCAACCGGCTGAGAATCCAGCGGTCGGCCAGAATCAGGTGGGCGGGATCGGGCAGGGCGTAGGTGACCGCGTGGCTGTCGCCGGTCTGGGCCAATTCCATTGGCGCGCCGGCCAGAGCCATCAACACAAAGCGGGCCGCGTTCCAGATTTTGTTGGCAAAGTTGCGGTTGGCCTCGACACGAGTCGTACTCAGCTTCATATCGTTGCCCGGTGTGCCGCCGGTGAGCAGCGTGAAGCGCAGGGCGT
>JACQGT010000373.1 GCA_016199425.1 Chloroflexota bacterium | reverse complement strand
CCGCGGAGGCGCAGAGACGCAGAGGGATATCATTCCATCACGTGTCATCTTTTCACTCCCCAGCCCGCCTATGCGCACCCTCAACCTGAAACCCACCCACAAAGCCAACACAGATTATTACGCGGGGCTGGACGAGCTGGCCCAACTGGACTTCTTCGGCGAAGGCGCGGTGGCCCCGGCCTTTGCCGCTCTGCTGCGCCATTGCGCGGCCAGCACGGATTGGACCCTGGCCGAGCAGTATTCGCTGAAGCGGGGCGGGCGCACCATCCGGGTGGACGGCGGGCTGGTGGACAGCTTCAAACTGCCCTACGGCTACTGGGAGGCCAAAGACAGCGACGACGATTTTGTTTCATTTAGCAACGGAGTCAAAACGAACCGAGACACCTTCCAAAATAGGGAGGTTTGTATGAGGACATTTGACAAGCACTGGCGGTGGGTCGGGTTGCTCTGCTGCTGGCTGATCGCGGCCTGCGCTCTCCCCACCCCCACACCGGCCCCTCCACCCACAGCCGTAGCGGTGACGGTGAAGGATGTCAATGCCGCGCCGCGTATCCCTGTGGCCGAGGCCAAGCAGCATTTCGACGCCGGTTCCGCCCTTTTTATAGACGTGCGGGACGCGGAAGCCTTCGCCCTTTCCCACATCCCCGGCGCGGTCCATCTGCCCCTGGGCGAAGTGCAACTACGCCACGGGGAATTGCCCAAAGACCGGCTGCTCATCCTCTATTGAAGCTGACCGGCGGAAGCCACGAGCGTTCGTGCAGCGTTCATCCTGCAACAACTGGGCTACACACAGGTCGCCGCGCTGACCGGGGGCACAGCTTCCTGGCGGCGCAATGGTTTTCCAATGGAGTAGAAGGATGCCACCCTCCCCCAACATTCTCTGGATTTGCACGGACCAGCAGCGCTGGGACACCCTGGGCTGCTACGGCAACCCGTATGTGACAACCCCGAACATCGACCGGCTGGTCGCGTCCGGCGTGCGCTTTGCCAACGCCTTCTGCCAAAGCCCGGTCTGCACACCCAGCCGGGCCAGCTTTCTGACCGGGCGCTATCCATTCTGTGCGGATCAACTGGGTGTAGCTTACACACTGACGTAGGCGGCTTTACCGACATTTCGTATAGAGGGTGGGATGATTTCGTAACACAAGCTGTTAGCTTGTGCTGACATCGCCGCAGGCTGTCAGCTTGCGTTACTGAGGGAGGAGTCTCTAATGCGCAGTCCTATCCCGTGGATCGCCCTGGCCCTGGCCGTGGGGGTGATGCTTTTTATTCTTTTCAGCCCAACCAAAACAGACACGGTCTCTCTGGTCTCTGCAGACGGCGGGGATCCGTCGATTGGAGAGAAGGAACGTACTTTGGAAATTGTCACCCTTTTGCCCAGAGACGCCATCCCGGCGGTCTATAACCCACAGTTCAACGCTGTGGAAACTGCCAACCGGGAGTATGGGGACACGGACCTGGTGATCGGTGTGGAGATCGGCGGCGAGGCGCGCGCCTATTCCATTCCCTTCCTCAGCGGCCACGAGATTGTCAACGATACGGTGGGGGGCCAGGCCATTGCGGTCACCTGGTGACCCCTCTGCTTCACCGGCATCGTGTATGACCGGACCATCGTTGGAGAGATTCACACCTTTGGTGTAAGCGGCAAATTGATCCGCAATGTGCTTGTGATGTTCGACCGGGAGAGCGACAGCCTGTGGAGCCAACTGCTGGGCGAGGCGGTGGACGGGCCGCTTCTGGGGACGAAGCTGAAGCCAATCGCTGCGCTCCAGACCACCTGGGGTGAGTGGAAGAAGCTGCATCCGGACACCCTGGCCCTGGCTATCGGCGGCCCGGCCTACGATAGCTACGTGAGCTACTACTCGTCCAACTCGGCGGGTGTCATCGGCGAGACATTCCAGGACGAGCGGCTGCCCCGCAAGGAGCTGGTCTACGGGCTGGTCATCGACGGACAGGCGGTGGTCTATCCCTTCAGCCGGTTGGCGGAGCAGCGGATCGCCAACGATACAGTGGCCGGGCAGCCAGTGGCGGTGATCTTCGACCCGGCCACCCGCACGGCCCTGGCCTTTCGCCGGGAAGTGGACGGGCAGACGCTCACCTTTCGCCCAGGAGATGGGGAGGGTGCAACTTTCGTGGACGAGGAGACCGGCTCCACGTGGGCTGCGCTGACCGGCGCGGCCGCGTCGGGTCCGTTGCAGGGCAAGGGACTGGAACGCCTCCCCGGCACGTCGTCCTTCTGGTTTGGGTGGAAGGACTTTTACCCGGATACGCTGGTCTATGGGCAGTAGGTGGCCTGGGCTGTTGGGTTCTTCCGGCAGGGAGCAGAAGGGGTACTCCGGAGTGTATGTGCCGGAAGAACCCAATCTACACTGTAAGGGCGCAGCCAGCAGCGCCCCTACGAAAGAGAGACCCAACCGGGTCTCTCTTTTTCATTTCGCATCCTGTCACTGATCTGGTAGAGTACTCTGAACCGATCTTCCTGCACAACAAACGAGGAGACAATTTCATGTACGACACCCTCATCCGCGACGCACGCATCATCGACGGCTCCGGCAACCCGTGGAGCTACGGCGATGTGGCCCTGGCTGGCGACCGCATCGCCGCCATCACGCCGCCGGGACGCATCGACGCCGCCAACTGCGCTGAAGTGATTGACGCGACCGGCCACGTCGTCTGCCCCGGTTTTGTGGACATCCTCAGCCACTCCATCCTGCCTCTGATGGTAGACGGGCGCAGCCTCTCCAAAATCACCCAGGGCGTGACGACGGAAGTGATGGGAGAGGGTTGGACCCCCGCGCCCTTCGGCGGCCTGCTGGACGAACCTCTGCCCAAGCACCCCCTCGCAGGGCTGATCGGCGACGAATGGGAGGAGCGCATCCGGGGCTGG
>JACQGT010000359.1 GCA_016199425.1 Chloroflexota bacterium | reverse complement strand
GCCATCTGGGCCAAAGTCAGGTCGTGGCGCGGGCTGAAGCAGATGACTCGACAGGTTCCGGTCTCGGCTTCGGCCTGGAAGAAGTGGCCGCGGCTGATGTCGTGGGAGGGCGAATCGGCCAGAAGCGCGGCAAAGTCATTGGTGAAGACAAAAGTGGACGCATAGGCCGGGTTCGAGAGGCCGCCGGCCCGCTCGTTGCCGGGACAGAGATAGCAGGTGGGATCGTGACTGGGCAGATTCTCCTGGGGCGGACGCTCCACCTGCCCCTGCCAGGGACGTGCGGTGCGGTGGGGCGAGACGAGTACCCAGTCGCCGTTGAGCAGATTGCGCCGCCGGTGGGGATGTTCGCTGGGATCAAAAGGGATGATAGAATGGATCTGAAGTGGAGTCATTATTCGGCCTTGACAAAATGGGCTGCTATCCGTAGGATCGAACTGTAAGTGTTACCGGTGACAAACCGGCGGTGAAAGGGAGCTATGGGATATGGACAGCATAAGAGTGCTTGAGCCAATCCGGCCAACAATCGACGAAATCGAATACCCAGAATCGGATGGCGAGCCAATGGGAGAATCTGGCATTCACGTCCTGGCGATTTTGCATCTGCTGGGTGCGTTGCGCTATTTGCTTCACCAGCACCTGGACATCTACGTCATTGCGGATATGTTCCTCTATTACGAAGAGGGCAAGCCCAGGTCCGTCAGAGCACCCGACGTAATGGTAATCAAAGGGGTGGATGCCAGCTACGAACGAAAGACATTCAAGACCTGGGAAGAGGAAGCTGTTCCTTCGGTTGTCATTGAGGTCACTTCCCAGGCTACAGCCGCTGAAGACCTCACAACAAAATACTACCTTTACGAGTCCCTGGGGGTTTCTGAATACTTCCTCTTTGACCCCCTTGAAGAATATATACAGGGCCAGCTACGCGGTTTTCGCCTGGTCCGGAACCGCTATACGCCGATTCGCGTCAATCGCGATGGCACGTTGACAAGTCAGGAACTACACGCACGGCTACAACCAGAGGATTATCTTCTACGCGTCGTCGATCCGGTGACAAACACACCTGTTCCCGGCTTGACAGAAGCGATGTACGAGACAGCACGGGCAATGGCGCGGGCCGAGCAGGAAGCCCAGCGAGCCGAGCAGGAAGCTCGGCGAGCGGATCAAGCCCAGGCGGAGACAGAACGGCTCAAAGGAATCGTCGCTGAGCTTGAACAGCGCCTGGCTGCGCTGAAATCATCTGCGGAATGAACCAGTTGCTCAGGGCAGTAGGGCATTCTGCGCCAGAGCAATCGACCCCAGCACCCCGGCCTGGCTGCCCAATCCCGGCGGTACAATATACCCGGCAATTCTCTCATCCATCTCCGGCATCTGAATATAACCCTTCAACTGGTGGCGCACTTCCCGGTGGATCAACGGGAAGATGTGGGCCTGCCCCATCACACCGCCGCCCAGGATGATACGCTGGGGCGACAGGATTGTGATGATATTGACCAGCCCCAGCGCGATGTAGTGGGCCTCCAACAGCCAGGCTTCGTGATCGGGCGGAAAATTCTCGCCCTTCTGCTTCCAGCGGGCTTCCAGAGCGGGACCGTTGGCAAGTCCCTCCCAGCAGTCGCCGTGGAAGGGACAGACACCGGGGAAGGGGTCCCGCTCCCAGTCGTGAGGGATGTACAAATGGCCCATCTCCGGGTGCATCAGCCCGTGCATCAGTTTGCCGTTGACCATCCCTCCGCCGCCAATCCCTGTGCCAATCGTCAAATAGACAAAGGTATCCAGCCCTTGCGCCGCGCCCCAGCGCTGCTCACCCAAAGCCGCGCCGTTCACATCCGTATCAAAACCAATCGGCGCGTCGAAATGCTCCCGCACCATCGCCACAATCGGCGCGTGCTGCCAGGCCAGTTTGGGCGTTGTGGTGATGTGACCGAAGGTCGGCGAATGGGGATGGGGGTCGATGGGGCCGAAGGTGGAGATACCGATAGCCGCCACTGGGCCGTAGATGCTCTCCTGCTCCCGAAAGAAGGCGATGGCCTGGGCCATCGTTTCCCCAGGCGTCGTCGTGGGAAAGCGGCTTTCGGCCCGAATGTCGTCGGGGCCAGTGCCCACCGCGCAGACAAATTTCGTGCCGCCCGCTTCGATTGCGCCGAAAAGTTGTGACATAGCAAACCTCGCTGTTGATTGGTTGGTTGACTCAGGCCAAACAGTATACCATTGCCCGCGGCGCGACGCACGAAAATAGGCGCGGCTGTCAACTTTGGCTATAATGTCGAGTCGATGGCTACTGAATTTCGTTTTTGCCCAATCTGCGCCACGCCGCTGCAATCCATCCACCGCTATGACCGGGTACGCCTAGGCTGCCCGGCCTGCGGCTTTGTACACTTCGCTGACCCGAAAGTGGCTGTGATCGCGCTGGTCATCGCCGATGGCGCCGTACTACTGGTGCGCCGCGCCGTCGATCCGGGCAAAGGGCTTTGGTCGCTGCCCGGCGGCTATATGGACGCGGGCGAAATGCCTGCCGAGGCGTTGCAGCGCGAGGTGAGGGAAGAAGTCGGGCTGGCGATCGATGTGGGCGAGATGAGCGCCATCTTCCCTATGCAAAATGGCGCAGGCAAACGGGTGGGCATTGTGCTGGCATTTCGGGCGCAACCGTCGGGGCTGAATCGACAGGTCTACGCCCAGGACGATGTAAGCGAGGCGGGCTGGTTTGGCCCGCGCCAGATTCCGCCCGATCTGGCCTTTGATTCAACCAAAACGCTCATTGCAGAGTGGGCGCGCAGCGAAGAAAACGCGGAGACAGATACGTGACAGAAAAACGAGTGCTGATTACCGGCGGGGCTGGCTTCTTGGGTATCAATCTGGTGCGCCACCTGCTGGACCGGGGCTACGCAGTGACTACACTGGACATTGCCCCCTTTGACTACCCCGAACGGGAGCGGGTGACGATTGTCACCGGCGACATCCGGGACAAAGCAGCGGTTGCGCGGGCAATGGAGGGCGTCGATCTGGTCATCCATACGGCGGCGGCCCTGCCACTCTACAGCGCCGAGGATATTTACACCACCGACATCGACGGGCTGCGCAATGTTTTGCAGGCGGCCTACGACCACAAAGTGGATCGCTGCATTCACATCTCGTCCACTGCCGTCTACGGCATCCCGGACCACCATCCGCTACGGGAAGAAGACCGGCTGGACGGTGTGGGCCCCTACGGGGAGGCGAAGGTGCAGGCCGAGGCGATCTGCCAAGAGTTTCGGGGTAAGGGGCTGTGCGTACCCATCATCCGCCCCAAATCCTTTATTGGCCCGGAGCGGCTGGGCGTCTTTGCTCTTTTGTACGATTGGGCCAAAGATGGCAAGGGCTTCCCAATGCTGGGCAGCGGCAGTAACCGCTATCAGTTGTTGGATGTAGAAGATCTGTGCGCCGCCATCTACCTGACGGCCACGCTGGGGCGGGAGCGGGTGAACGATACGTTCAACATCGGCGCGACGGACTTTACGACGATGCGTGAGGATTACCAGGCCGTGCTGGACTACGCGGGTCACGGCAAACGCATCGTCCCCCTGCCCGCGGCCCCGGCCATCTGGACGCTGCGTCTGCTGGAAAAGCTCAATCTTTCGCCTCTCTACAAATGGGTCTACGAAACCGCGTCGAAGGATTCGTTTGTGACAGTGGAGAAGGCGCAGCGGGTGCTGGGATGGCAGCCCAAATTCAGCAACAAAGAGGCGCTGGTGCGCAATTACATCTGGTACATCGAGAATCTGCACAGCTTCGAGAAACAGTCCGGGGTCTCTCATCGGGTTCCGTGGAGCCAGGGCATTTTGAAGCTGGCGAAATTATTTTTTTAGGCGATGAAACGCGCGCTGGACGGATTAGCCTGTACTGGGAGTGGCTAACCGCATAGGAAGTCGGGCGAGGTTTTCGCGTTTCTCTGCGCTCTACTAACACTACAACGAGACTTTTGAACGGTTGATGCGTTTTTTGCGATGGGAGCGATAGGCGGCGTGGTTGCGCCGTTGTCATTGTTGGATTATGATTGACCCCAACAACTGGAGTGCCGATTAACGATTGAAAACACGCTGAGGGACGGAAGAAAAGTATACTGATCGATCATCAGAGCGACAGCCCCGGCAACCATAAGAAGACTGTATGAGGTCAGAAAAAAATGAGAGCATCCACTGCCATTCACTGCGTTGCAAGAATCTTACTCTGCTTCAACCTGCTGACCAGCACCGAGTTCGGTATCTATCCATCCTTACCGTCGGCAAGGGCTGAATCTTTGCACGTCACAAAAGAGACGCAGCCAGAAGTTCAGGCTGGGCATATTGGGTCAACCCCGCTGTCTTTGACGCTGAGAACTGACGTAGACCGCAAGTCCTCGCTCCAGGATGCAAGGACAGCAAATCAGTTTGATGTCGCCGGGGCAGTTACAAATCCAGAGCAAGAGCCTGAAAACGATGAACCGATCAAGCTATTTCTGCCGATCCTCCAAATAATTGGGGCAGCAGGAGAACCAGACAAACCTATCGCGCCAGGGCTGACAGAGAATGAATCTCCTAATGCCAGTGGAGAGCCGCTTAAAAGGAATGTTCCCCAAGCTGGCCCATTAGTTACTATTACCACAGCGGATGGTCTACAGGCCATTCCTACTTCTGTATTAATAAGTGATGACATTGCCGGCTTTGACGAAGCTACGCTTATGTACCGGTGGGAACGCAGTAATGGGCAATCTGATGCCGATTACCAGGGTGTACAATCTGGTAGTAGTCAACCTATTCTGCTAGTGGTTCCATCTGAAGATGTGGGGCATCGTTACCGCTTGATCGTGAATGATGGCAAAGGTAATACTGGGCAGTCTAATGTTATCGCCATTGGACCCTCTCGGATACCTCAGCTAATACACCCATTGGCGACTGAAGATATACATGTCAATGTGCCCTATTTCAACGTTCAAAATGTCACACATGATCACCATGTGCCTGAGAATCCAATTGGTTCCTATGATTATGAATTCCAGATAGTTGAAGGTTGTTCGTTTGGGAATTGGAATATGTTGGAGTCAGGTATTCAACTCTGATTTCGCTTATATTTTGGCGGCCAATTGAATTATCATGAGATTTTCTCCCACCCAGAGGGTCAAAATTGGCATAAAAGCACTTCGTTTGTCCCACTTACAACCGAGTCGATG
>JACQGT010000388.1 GCA_016199425.1 Chloroflexota bacterium | reverse complement strand
GCGTCTCCGCGGTGAAGTTCCCCTTTTTCACTGGAGTTATCCAATGGCAAATGAGTGTATCTTTTGCAAAATCGTCTCCGGCGAAATCCCGTCGGAGACACTCTACCAGGACGAGCTGGTAACAGCCTTTCGGGATATTCGCCCGGTGGCTCCCGTCCACATTCTCGTCATCCCCAACGCCCACTCGTCCAGCGTGACGGAGATGGGCGTTGGCGACGCCGGGACGCTGGGCCGCATTGTGGACGTGGCAAACCAGTTGGCAAAGCAGGAAGGCGTCTCCAAGAGTGGTTTCCGCCTGATCTGCAATGTGGGGCCGGATGCAGGCCAGGTGGTCTACCACACCCACTTTCACCTGATCGGCGGGCGGGAACTGGGGCCGATGGTGGCGCGTTAGGGTGAATCAACAGCAATCCACGAAGTCACACGAAGAAGCGCGCAGCGACGAAAGGATCGGCCGTCTGGGATGGTCGGTCCTTTTTGTGTTGACCGCGGTCGCCTTCGTCATGCGCTTCTACCGGCTGGGCACGCTGCCACCGAGCCTCTACTACGACGAAGCCTTCAATGGGCTGGATGCGTGGAAGTTTGCCCAAACGCCTATCAATCAATGGCCTGTCTTTCTCACCGGCAACCAGGGCCGGGAAGCCCTCTTTCACTGGCTAATGGCTCTGCTGCACCGGGCCAACGGTTTGTCTGTGTGGACAATTCGGGCTGTGCCCGCTCTGTGCGGTGCGCTCCTCACCCCTGCGCTGGCGTGGCTGGCTTGGGAAATCGCGCCCTGGCTGGGCGTCAAAAACCGCCGATTCTTCGCCCTGTGGAGCGGCGCGGCTGTGCTGGGCCTGCTCTGGAGCCAAATCTTTTCACGCTACGGCATCCGTCTCTCTCTCTTTGTCCTTATTGAAACGCTGCTGTGGGCAGCCCTCTGGCGGGCGTGGACGACGGCAGACGGTAGACGACAGACGACGGACGATAGACCGCAGACGGCGCATCCTCCCTTCATCCCTTCATCCCTTCATCCCTTCATCTTCTGGGCGCTCACCGGCCTCTGCGCTGGCCTCAGCTTCTACACCTATCTCCCTGCCCGCCTGCTGCCGTTGATTCTGCTGCCGCTGGCTGTCGCGGCTTTCTGGCAGGAGCGGGAGCGGCTGCTGGCTCATCTGCCGGGGTTGGCTGTAGGGCTGGTGGTGGCGGTGCTTGTGGCCGCGCCCATTGGCCTCTATTTTCTGGAGAATCCAGTTTCTTTTGTCACTCGCGTGGAGCAGGTGACGATTATTGGACGGGAGGAGCGAGACGGCGCACAGGGGCTGGGCGCAAATCTGGGCGCGGTGGCGGGCATGTTCACCGGGACAGGCGATTCCAACCCCCGCTCGAACGTGCCGGGCCGTCCCGCGCTGGACTGGCTGCTGGCTCCCTTCTTTGGGCTGGGGTTGCTGCTGGCTGTGGGGCGTTTCTGGCGGTTGGCCCAGATGTGGCTGTTGGCCGGGCTGGTGGTGATGCTGCTGCCAACGCTACTCAGCGAATTTGCACCCAATTTCCAGCGGGCCATCGGCGCGATCCCCTTCGTTGCCCTCCTCGTCGGGCTGGGGATGGACGGGCTGGTGAGGCTGGCAGCCCGCCTGTGGAGTCGCGGACGGCTGGTCTATCTAGCCGCGATCTGGCTGGCGCTGTCCGGATCCACCGGTCTCACTTGGCGCGCCTATTTTGTGGAGTGGGCCGGGCTGCCTGACCTCTTCCCGGCCTGGGATGTGGGCTTTACGCGAGTGGCCGAACAGATGGCTGCTGCGGATGACGGCGTGCGTACGTACATCAGCCCCCGAGGCCGGGAGCACCCCACCCTGGCCTATCTGCTGGAGGAGCATCCCGGCGCGCCGCTTCCCCAGGGCTTTGACGGGCGCATCTGTGTGCGGGTGGCGACGGATGTCCCGGCCCGCTACTACATTCTGGTCAAGGAGGATTTTCGCGCCGAGAGTTTGCTCACGGCCATCTATCCCAACAGCAGTGTGACGACACCCGTTGTGGAGACGAACGGATCGTCCTGGGCCAGACGGCTGGAACAGCCCGCGGGGAGCGCGGTCGTCTTCCCGGAGATGCAGCCCCAGCCCACCCCGTTGGGCGATGGCATCGACCTGTTGGGCCATCAGCTTTTCCTCCCGGCGGGGATGCCGGCGGGCGCGACTTTCTACACCCGTCTCTACTGGCAGGTGAGCGCCCCGCCCTCTGCGGACTACACGGCCTTTGCCCATCTGCTACGGCGCAACGAAAACGGCGATCTGGTCTGGCTGGCCGGTGCGGATAGACCGCCGGGCGAGGGGAGTTGTCCGACGAGCGAATGGCTGCCCGGCGAAGTGGTGATCGACGAATTGCAATTTGCCCTACCCGCAGACCTGCCAGCGGGCGATCTTTTCGTCGCCGTCGGCTTCTATACTGCCGAAAATCAGCAGCGTTTGGCCGTCCCCGGCAGCGCGGACAATCAGGTGCTGATCGGACCGGTGGAGACGCAGCAGTGATTTGACTTTCCGCACTTTCTGGGGTAGGCTTTCCACCAGTTCGTCAACCGGTTGCACCTACGGGTGAAAAACAGATGCACTTCCCAACGATGTTCAGGAGGAAGCCCGCAGGAAGCGGGCACACAGACCACTGACGATCCGGTTCACCGGCTCGGTCTGTCCTTCTGCTCGTTTGTACCGTTTCCTGCACGCCACATCGGATCATCCGGGTGGCGTTTTTTTATTGCGTTGAAGAGGGATTGGAGATTGGAGATTAGAGATTCGGCGTCGAGTGGCCCAATCTCCAATCACCAATCTCTAATCTCCTCCGAGAATCTCAATTCACGAAGGAGTCTCGTATGTCTAAGAAGGGAACTGTCAAAAAAGCAGTCCTCGCCTATTCGGGTGGGCTGGATACCAGTGTGATTGTGCCGTGGCTGAAGAATAACTACGGCTGTGAAGTGGTCTGTTTTTGTGCCAATCTGGGCCAGGACGATGAACTGCCCGGTTTGGAAGAGAAGGCCATTGCTTCGGGCGCGTCCAAGTGCTATGTGGAGGACTTGCGCTCCGAGTTTCTCACCGATTTTGTCTTCCCCACCATGCAAGCCGGCGCGCTCTACGAACGGGATTACCTGTTGGGGACATCCTTTGCCCGCCCGCTCATCGCCAAGCGGCTGGTGGAAGTGGCCGAGATGGAAGGGGCCGACGCTGTGGCCCACGGCGCCACCGGCAAGGGCAACGATCAGGTGCGCTTCGAGTTGACGATTATGGCCCTCAACCCCAAATTGAAAATCATCGCACCCTGGCGAGAATGGACCATCCGCGGACGCAAGGATGCCCTGGATTACGCGGCCGAGTACAATGTGCCGGTGAAGGCCACAATGGAGCGCATCTATAGCCAGGACCGCAACCTCTGGCATCTGAGCAACGAAGGTGGACCCCTGGAAAACCCCTGGAACGAGCCGCCCAAGGATATGTTCGAGTGGACAACAGACCCCGTGGACGCTCCCGACACGCCGGAATATGTGGAGATTTACTTCCGCAAGGGTGTGCCGGAGCGAGTCAACGGTGTGGCAAAAGGGCCGGTGGGGCTGGTGCAGGAGCTAAACGCACTGGGCGTCAAGCACGGCGTGGGTCGGGTGGACATTGTGGAGAACCGGCTGGTGGGGATGAAGAGCCGGGGCGTCTACGAGACGCCCGGTGGCACGATTCTCTACAGAGCACACGCCGCGCTGGAGCAGCTCTGCCTTGACAAAGAGACGCTGCATTACAAGCAGCAGGTGGGTCTGCGCTACGCCGAGCTGGTCTACAACGGTCAGTGGTTCACACCCCTGCGCCGGGCGCTGGACG
>JACQGT010000348.1 GCA_016199425.1 Chloroflexota bacterium | reverse complement strand
GATCAGTGATCAGTAATCAGTTCCCCATGTGCGGTTGCATGCCACGGGGGATGAAAAACGACTCAGGACTCAGGACTTTGGACAATTTTTCAGGGCAGAACCGCTGCAACGGAATCGTTGGGTTCTCCCGGCACTGCCTGAATGCAAGGCCACAGACCCCCTGCCTGGAGAACCCAACCTACGAGAAAAGGGACGCCCGGCGCATCCCGCGCCGGGCGTCCTAACTCCTAACTCGCAACTCCGAACTCCCTCCCTACTCCACCACCACCCGCTCCGTCCCGCTCCTGCCGAAGACCTCCGGCGAGTACATCTCCTCTGCTTTCGTGGGGGGGACGATAAACGTGCCCGGCGTCGTGGCGCGTGCCACATACGTGTAGGTGTAGACCCCCTCCCAGAGCAAGGACGTAAAGGCTTCGGCCCGCTCGTCGCGCAGGTTCTGGTGTTCGTACCAGGGACCCCACCACCACCAGCCGCCGTAGGGGTTGCTCTGGCTGGCCGGGTCTTTGGGGATGTCGCCGGTCACGGCCAGGGCCGGGTTGAGCGCCTCGAAGCCCGCCGGCAGCGGGTCCACCAGCGCCACGTGATAGCGTCGGGACTGGGCCACCAGCGTCAGCCGCACCCGCACGCGTGCGCCCGCCTTCACATGCCAGACGCCCTCGGCGTCGCGGGTCACGTCGCCCGCATCGTCCACCGCTTCGTATGTGCGTTCCACCACAAAGCCGTGATCCGCCGGCTCCAGAACCAGACTGGTGGGCGCATAGCGCAGACCCAGCCGGTAGTAAAGCCGTCCCTGGCCGTCCTTCTGTACGATCAGCGGCACTTCGCCGTCGGCTTCGCCGGTTGAGCTTGTCGAAACCCCCCGGCTCTCCTGCACAATCGCCATCGGCACATTCAGATTGACATTTTCTGTCGTGCGGCCCACAAACTCGTGGCCGCCCGCGTAACGCTCGCCCAGCCAGATGCGGGCCACAAAGTCGGGCGTCTGGGCTTCGTAGGTGTTGAAGTATTTGTCCATAGCCAGCAGGACGAAGATATTCTCCTGGGTGTTGCCCCAGCGCCCCCGATTGCGCTGGCTGAGCAGCCCCCGCACCAGCTTGGGGATCAGATCGCTCTCCGGCGCATCGCTGATCATCGCCTCCAGAATCACCGCGTCGGCGCGCCTATTGCTGTAGAGCAGCAGATAGTCGCCGTCCGCGTAGCCGTCGGCAAAGTTGGCCGCACCCGCGGTCTCCGTCACCCGGTTGTTCAGATAGCGGCGCATCTCGTCCAGGGTCTGGGCCGAGGCGCTGTCGCCGGAGAGGACGGAGAGCAGCCAGCCAATGCTCTCCATCGAGAGATTTTCCAGCTTCTTCTCGTCGATCAGCCGCCGCGCCCGGTTCGTGTCCACATCCCCCATCAGCTTGCGCACGTAGAGGGAATAGGCGATCAGACTGCTGCGGCTGCGCTCCCCGTACCAGTGGGGAATGTAACTTTCGATGTTGCGCAGGTAGTCCTGGGAGCGGCTGAGCATATCCGCCGGCACCGGGTAATCCTTCAGTTTGGCCCGGATGAGGGCGTGGGCCACGTGGACGCTGTAGTAGGGCCAGACTTCGCCGCCCCGCCGCCAGATGGGGAAGCCGCCGTTCCAGTCCTGCATAGCCTGGAGATTCTGGATGTCCCGCGCCACCGCCGCGTTGATCTCCTCCGGCGAGGGCAGCCCTTCCGCGTCAAAGGCGGTCAGCACATCGCGCAGGGCCGCCACAGAGAGAATGCGCGAGGCCATCTGCTCGGAGCATTCGTAGGGATATTTCACCAGATAGAGGAAGGCGTCGGTCAGGGCCTGCACGGCGGTGGACGACATCGATACCTCCAGCCCGCCGTAGCTGGGAATCACATCGTCCGGCGGCAAGAGGGGTTGAAGAACCGCGCCCTCGTCCACCTGGCCGTAAACCGCGAAGGCTTCCGTCGTGGCCGGCGTCCACACGGGCAGGGAGACCTCCGCCGCGTCCGCGTACCCCCCTCCGGCTCCCCCCTGGGAAGGGGGAAAGGAAACTGCGCCGAATTGGAAGCGGGCCGTGCCTGCGCTCGCTGTTTGTGTGGGGAAACGCACTTCCACTCGGTTGTTGGCCGGGACAGTTAGCGCATAGCCCGCGGCCTCAACCCCCCCTCCGCCTGCGGCGGTCTCCCCCCCACTGTGGGGGGGACTAAGGGGGGGTAGATCCGCGTTGGTAGCTTTGACTGCCACGTGTACGGTCAGGTCGTCGTCGGTCTGGTTTTGCAGAACCACCGGCAGCTCGAATCGATCCCCGTAGTTGAGGAAGCGAGGGGCCGACGGGCGCACCATCAGCGGCAGACGGGCGGTCACATTTGCCTCGCCAGAGCCGAAGTATTTGCCGCCGGCTACGGCCACTACCATCACCCGGTAGCGGGTCAGGTTGTCGGGCACAGTCACACCCACGCTGGCTTTGCCGTCGGCGTCTGTGCGCACTTGCGGCGCAAAGAGAGCCAGCGGGTCGAAGTTGGAACGTACCCGGATCGGCTGCCCGGTCTGTTTGGCCTCATCCGCCGCGCCAGGCGCGGGGGCCTCCATCGCCATTTCGGCCATGGCCGGGGCTGCGGAGGGCACAGCCAGGCTACGGGCCGCATCACCGCCGCCGCCAAAGCCCGCTGCCTGCGGCGTCATGGCCTGCAACATTTCCGGATTGACCAGCAGCAGGCTGGCCCGGTTGTGGAAATCCGAGACGCCGCTGCCCCGCCCCGAATAGAAGACGCTCACCGGGTCGATGAGTTGGTAGCCGGTCAGGGCCAGAATGGCCTCGTCCACCACCACCACCGCCAGTTCTGCGTCGGCCACCGGCTTGCCGCCGGCGTCTGTCACCACCAGGTCGAGGGTCGTCGCGCCGCCCGGTTCTAAGCGGCTCTCTTGAGGCGTAGCCTCAACCGACAGGCGGCGGCTGATGGGCGGCACGGAGAGGGTCAGGCTACCCACCGCATAGGCCGGGCGTTTGGGCACATTCGCCACGGGATTGCCCTCGTCGTCCGTGCGTTCTGCCGCGCCCACCAGGTCTACCTGCACGGTAATTTCGGGAATGTAGCTATCTTCGATGGGCACGCGCACGGTGTAGGTCGGCCCGTCCATCGTAAAGCGTTGCGTGGAGACCAGCCCGCTACGGCGCAGAGTCAGCGTACCCTCGGCGGGGAAGAAGGGGGACTGGACCAGCAGTTCGGCCACGTCGCCCGGCTGGAACTCCTCGCCGCTGGGAATCAGTTGCACCGCTTCCTGCTCCACAGTCCGCGCCACAGGGCCCCGCCCGCCGCCGATCCAGCGGGTGATCTGGGACTGGTTCTTGCGTCCCTGGTCGTCGCTGATGCTGGCTGTGATCTGTAACTGGCCGCCCTGGGTGGTCTCGAAAGTGCAGGCGGCGAAGTCGGCGTTGGGATCGTCCGCGCTGTCGGCAGCAGTGGTGCGCACAGTACATTCCTGCACGTCTATTTCCACCTGCCGCCAGTCGCCGTTTTTGTACTCCCAATCCAGCAGCGCCGCCCGTACATTCACTTCGTGTTCCACATCCACCGCGCCGTCCAGGTCCGTCACCACCACTTCCACGGGCAGGGGTTCGCCCCGCTCCACAAAGTAGCGATCCGAGCGCAGACCCACATAGCGGTCCGCCGGGTGGACGAGGAGGGACGCGCCCGCGCTCCAGCCCTGACGGTTCACGTCGAAGACGGTGACGCTGGCATCCAGCACCAGCGGGCCGGGCGGGTCGCTGGGTCTGAAGTCGATGCGCAGATTGTGTTCACCCGCCGCGTCCGTGCGCGAATCGAAGGAGGCGCTGCCCAACTCTGAGCCATTGCCGCCGTAGAAGCGCCACCAGGGCACCCACGTGCCGAAGCTGAATCCGTTCCAGTTGGGCGGCTGGTAGGAGCCGGAGGAGGCGCGCACGAACCAGTTCACATCCGCGCCGGGCAGCGGGCCGCCAGCAAAGTAACTGGCCGCCACTGTCGTCGTGGCCGAGCCGCCCACAAAGAAGGGGCCTTCCTCTACGCTGTTCGTCACCTCAAACTCAGGCCGGCGGAATTCCTGAATCTGGAAGCTGTGATAGTAGCTTCCGCTGTAGCCAAAGTATTGGAGTTCGCCGCCCACCGCGCTCAACTGGACTTGGGCGTAGCCCAGATTGACATTCTCTGGCAGGCTGAATTGGAAGTCGAAGCCGCCCAGCGCGGTCAGGGGTGCGTTGCCCTTGCCGATTTCGTTGCCCTGGGGATCGGTCACCAGCCAGTCAACGGAGGTGGCCGCGCTCTGGCTCAGCAGCTCCACATCCCCCGTCACGCCGGGGGTAAGGGCGCGTATCCAACCTTTGATGCTGACTGTCTCTTCGGGCCGGTACATCTGGCGGTCGTCAAAAACGTAATAGCGGGCTTCGTAGCTCTCCGGCGAGGCTCTCCAGCCATCCTCTCTGGAATAATAGTAGACATTCTGGGGGATGAAGGCCACGTCATCGCCCATGCGGGCCAGAAGCAGAGTGGCGCCCGGCTGCTCTGCTGCGGGCAGAGCCAGCCTGGCGACGCCGCTCTCGTCGGTGACGCCGTTCTTGTCGGAGGGCCAGAGGCTGATCTCCACACCGTTGAGGGGCGCGCCGTCGGCCAGATTGTTGGCCCAGGCCACCACTTCATCCGCGTCGAAGAAGGCGTCCAGGCCGATCTGCGTCACCTGCACCCAGTGGTAGCTGGTGTAGTTTCGGACGCGCTGGGCCAGACCCCGGTTGAAAAGACCGGCCAGTGGTCCCGCGTCCGGCGCAATTTTGATGATCAGATTGCCGGTTTTGCCGCCCAGAGCCTCGGACAGGTCGATGGCCGTCTCGGTCAGTTTGTCGTCTTCGCCCTGCACATTGATTTTGCGGTCCGCCACCCGGCGGCCAGGAGGCGGCGCGTCGTCGGGCCGGTTCCAATCCTGCATAAAGCTGAGGAAATCGGCAAAGTCCGCGGCTTTCACCGCATAGATTTCCACCGCGATCCGCGGAATGTTGACCGAAAAGGCGCTGAGCGTGGGCTTGCCCGATGGGTCCATCACCACAAAGGTGTCGCCGGGCACACTGAGAAAGGCTTCGGCCGGGCCTACCTGGAAGTTGACAATGACGTCCTGGCCCAATTCCTGGCCGAAAACGTCTGTGATGGCGGCCTTCAGTGTGACCGCATACTTCGTGCTGCCCTGGCTGTTGCCGGTGATCTGAAGATTGTTGCCAAAAACCTCCACCCGCAGCCCGCTCAGTTCCGGCTGGACAGAGACCAGCGAAGGGTCGAAGCGGTTGGCGTCCAGGGGGTTGGAAAAGGTGATGCTCCACGGGGTGAAGGGGGGGCATTCGTTGCCACCCCAGGCGCATTCGGAGCGCACCACCCGCAGAGCGCCGTAGGTCTGAAAGCTGAAGCCCTGGGCCTGCTCGGTTGTGCGCGGTCCTTCTGCCGAGGGCGTCCCGGCCAGGAAGTTGACCGAGACTGTCGTGTCTTTGGGGAATTCCTGGGTGGCGCGGAAGACGAGCCAGCGCCCGCTCTGTGCCTGGCTGGTGATGCCGGCCATACGACCGTCGGCGGCGATCTCCTCCTCGGTCGCCAGCTGGATAGGAAATTCTTTGCCGCCCGCCTTCACCTCCACCGATTCCAGCACCGCATCCGGGTCGATGCGCTGGTCAAAAGAAGCGAAGATCAGCGGGTTCAACTGCTGGGGTCCGCCGCTGGGGTAGACCTGACCCAGTGCCGGCGGCGGGGTGCGGAAGGAGAATGTCACTGCCTCGGCCAGCGTCGTCCCCGTGGCCGATTCGATGCCGGCGGGAATCTCGACTGTGTACTCCGTCGCCATCGGGAAGCGGTCGATGCCTTCTGGCCCAGAGGGCACCCCCGCCTCAAAAAAGAGGGTCTTTGTGCCCACCCAGCGCCAGTGGCCCGGCACGTCCGGGGATAGAATGACGGGTACGTCCTGTTTGTCCAGCTCCGCGTGGCTGGTGAGGGGCACCATCGGCTGGTTGAAGGTGACGCTCAGGCGGGAAACCAGGTTCACGTCGCCTTCGGGCGAAAAGCGCAACACCTCCACCGGACCGCTCTCTACTTCGATGGCGGGCAGTGTCTGGGCCGGCGGGAAGGGGATATCCACCTCCACGCCAGGGCGGGGCGGCGGCAAGCTCTCACTGGG
The DNA here is from genome assembly GCA_016199425.1 of Chloroflexota bacterium. GTDB lineage: Bacteria > Chloroflexota > Anaerolineae > Caldilineales > Caldilineaceae > JACQGT01. The sequence goes on along the minus strand of JACQGT010000348.1, from coordinate 403 downwards.
TAGGGCATACGCCTGCACGTCGCCGGCTGCGGTCTGCACCGCGGGCAGGCGCACAAGCACGGCCTGCAATTCTTCAGCAGTGAGCGGGGTTGTCTCTGCTCTGGGCAATTGGGCCGCGCTGGGGTCGTAGCCGGCCACGCCCTCGCTCAGTTGAAAGGGAAGAGTATCGTCGGGAATTGGCACATCGGCCTCCGTCGAATAGCCTGCTTCGACGACGCCGATCCCCTGGGGGCCATCGCCGGAGCAGCTCGCAATCAGCACTAGCAGCAAAATCAGTGGGAGTATCCAACGTAAGTTTCGCATAGTTTCCTTCCTCTCTGTCTTTAGTGAACAGTTATTAGTGATCAGTAATCGGTAATCAGTGGCGTCGTCCGTACTGTTCACCGCTCACTGATAACTGTTC
>JACQGT010000342.1 GCA_016199425.1 Chloroflexota bacterium | reverse complement strand
CCCCGCCCCCCCTCTCCCGCACCCGGCGTGGGGGAAGTGGTGATGCTGTTGTTTCCTTTCTCGGCCTGGGCGGGAGAGGGGGGAGATGCCGTCGTCCGATTCCCTTCTCCCAAGATGGGAGACGGGGCAGGGGGTGAGGGCGTATGCCGGGTCGCATACATCCAGCCGCACTCTTTTTCCACCTCCTTCAGAATGCGTTTGGCTTCCCGTTCAAAGGCGGCTGCGTCGACGGGGGTGTTGTAGTTATAGGCGATAAAAGTGGCCGCGGGCGAGAGGTCGGTCAGCACAGCTTTGCGCGGGCCGAGACGGGAGATGGGCTTCTCTTCTGGGGCGGGATTGGCCGATTCGTAGATGAGGCCGTCGTCGTCCACCCAATAGCCCAGGCTCTGGATAGTGGCCCGGTCGCCGCACAGTTGGGCGGCCACGCCGGTCATCCCTGTGCCGCAAAAGCCGTCCAGCACAATATCCCCCGGGTCGGTGTAGTGGAGGATATAGCGTAGTATCGCCTTGTGGGGCACTTTCGTGTGGTAGGAGTGGGCGTTGTAGATGGGGTCGTTCTTGCCCTCGGAGACGTCGGCGGCGAAGGGGTCGCGGTGGTAGGTGGGTGATTGGGGATTGGGCGATTGGGCGATTGGCGCTGTCGTCGGGGAGGCCGAGGGCGGCGCGGGTGGCGCGGCGTTCGGTCTGCCAGGCGTCGATGATTTCGTGCAGGAAGGGGTTGGGGCAGGCGGTGTAATAGGGCGGGTCCGAGAGGGCCAGGATGGCGTCGTCCTCGGCGATGGGGAAGCCGGGGGTGGCGCGCAGGGCCGGGTCGGTCAACGCCTGGGCCAGCCGTTCCCGCCAAGCGTCCCGTTCCGAAGGGCTGGCCGCAGTGTTGTAGACAGGCTTCTCCTCGCGCAGGAGGTCGGCCTGTTCTGGTTGGTTGGGGCGGGTCATCTGCAACTCCGATGTGTGGTTGTTATGATTTGTAGGTGCGGTTTCTAACCGCACGGGGTCGGGTATTCCTGCATTGTGCGATTAGAAACCGCACCTACCACTATTGCAGGGGCCAGATTAGTGAGCGCTGATTGAGTAGGCGAGTCTTCGAGCCGTATCGAAATCAAGCGAACGGGTTGACGAGTATTCTCTATTCTACCCGCTTTGGTTTCGATACGGCGGGAAACAGCACCCGCCTACTCAACCGGCGCTGATCAGAGGTCCCTACCCGCTTGGTTTCGATACGGCGGGAAACAGCCCCCGCCTACTCAACCGGCGCTGATCAAACGGGTTACGTGACGCAACTCGCAACTCGCAATTCGCAACCCGCCCTACCAATCAATCTGAATGCGCAGCCGGGCCGGCGGTGTGCCCGCGGTCTTCTCCTGCAGAAATGCGCGGAAGCGCTGTTCCAGATCGGCGCTGGTGCAGGGCATCCCCGGCCGGGTCAGGGCCAGGAGCAGATCCGCCCCGTCCAGATTCACCTTTTGCAGACCGCGCAGACTGTCCTGCATGGCTTCCACCGTTTCCCGGGTCAGCCGTTCGGGCAGGCTGCCGCTGTCGATAAAGGCTTGCACCGGCTTGCGTTGGGCTTCGGTCAGCGCCTCCAGATTGGTCCGGGCCGTCTCTTTGCTCAACTCCTGGCGCAGATTCTCCAGCCAGCGGGTGTGGAGCAACTCAAATTCCTGCTCGGCCCGTTCCAGACGGCTGGCCGCGGGCTGCTCCCCGCTGCCAGCGGCTCTGGGGTGATAATTGCAGTGGGGGCAGACCACCCGGTTTTGCAGTTCCCCCGCGCTGCACCCCATACAGACTACCAACTCCTGCACAGGCTTCTCCCAGCGTTCCAGTTCACTCTCCGGCAGAAAGTCCAGGGCGGCCAGGGCGCGCAGTTGGGCGCGGCGGGGTTCCCGCACCAGCCGTTGCTTGCGGGCGTCCTGGCTGGGGTTGAGCCGTTCCCGGTTGTGCAATTCCAGATAGGCCGTGGCGTAACTGCTGCGCAGATTTTCCAGCGCGCCTTTGAGCAGTCCGATTGTGTGGGAGGCCAGACGCTGGGCCGGGTCTTGCAACCGCTTCTGCTGTTCACTGCGCGCCGCCTGCACATCTTCCAGCCAGGGCGCGTGCGCGGGCAGGGTCGTCTCTGCCTGGTAGACCAGTTCCAGCAGGGGGCGCACACTTTCCAGGCTGCGCTGCAAACGCTCGAAGTCGTGGAGAATCTGGCGGCCCGCCAGCATCTCTTTGACCTGGGCCTGGCTGTGGGCAAAGGTGCGCAGATGGCCGGGGGTGCGGATGCGTTCGATGCTCTGGAGCAGGTCGCGGTAGCCTTCCAACGCCTCGCGCCAGCTTCGGCTCTCCTCCTCACCCAGCACAGCAAAACGCCAGAAGTGCAGCCCGTCGCGCAGGCGATCCAGCACCTGCACAGCCCGGTCCAACTCCTGGACAACCGTATTGGCCAGACTCTGTACGGCCAGTTCGTGTTGGGCCGGGTCTCGGATCAATCCTTCGGGCAGATTCAGCCCGGCAAAGAGGGCACGCAGGGCCTGTTCGGGCAGGGAGCGGGGTCGGGCCAGGGAAGTGAAGCGCAGCAACTCCTCCACACCCCACTGGGCCGCCTCTTCCAGATCGTCCACGCCCAGCTTGCGCCCGCGCACTTGCAGGGTAATCACCCCCTGGCGCACCAGGGCCAGGAGCATTACGGCCAGCCATTCGCCCTCCAAATGGAAATCGACACTGCGTTCCCGCCGGGGATCGCCGCCGATCAGTTCGCTGCGGTTGAGTACTTGGGTGGGGGGCAGTTCCTTCAACCGTCCCAGTAGCGGGCGCAGATAGGCGGATTCCTCCGGCGCAAAGTGCCACTGGCGATTGCTCTGGGAGGCCAGACGCAGCCCTTCCAACACAGCCTGGGCCTGGCGGGTGGGCGGCGCGCCGGCAATGGCGCGCAGGGCCGCGTTGGCTGCCTGGGGGATCGTCGCCAATGTGAGGGCGCTGTCGGCAAAGCTCGGATAGTCCGGGTAGCGGGCGGCAAAGACCGGATCGAGCAGGGCAGCAGCCAACTGCCATATCTGATCGCGCAGGCTGCTGGTGGGCAGGCTCAGGCGCAGACGGGCCAACAATTGGGCTACCCGTTCCTCCCGCCCCCGGTGGCGCACGACCAGCGAACGGCTCAGATTCTCCCGCAGCCAATTGACCAGCCGTTGGCGGTGGCCGTTGGCTTTGTTATCGTATTGGCCCCGGTTGGCCCCGGAGGAGATGCTGCTCATCTCCCGCGCGCCGGCATAGAGATGCAGGCTGCGGTCAAAGCTCTCGTCCCATTCGGGCAAGGTGAAGAATATCTCATCCGCTTGCGCCGGGGATTTCTCCTGCTCCTGGGCGTAGAGTCCCAGAATGTGGATGTAGAAATCCCGCTCTGGCTGGGCGGTGGAGCGCTCGTTGGCCGCGCCGAGGAAGATGTAGCCATCTCGGCTGATGCCGTGGCCGGGCCAGGGAATCTCCCGCTGCCAGATGCGGAAGCCGGGCACATAGGCGCTTTCGGTCAATTCCAGGGCGTGGGCCAGCATCTCAAAGTAGTAGCGGTCCAGGGCGTTCTCGTCCAGGCTGTCGGCCCGCTGCTCCACGAGCGCGTCGAAGTCCACATCCTTGTGCAGGTCCAGATAGTATTGGCCGTTCTCCGGGTTGCGGGAGATAAACTGGCCGCTGACGGCCCGGATGATCTCATCCAGCACCGATTCCACACTGGTGAGGAGAAAGTCTGCGTCCCGTTCGGGGATGGGCAGGAGCAGGCAGAGACGGTCGCGCAGTTCTTCGGCGGTCAGGCCGATGGGTGCGCTCAGATCGCCGACGGTCAGCCGGTGCAGGGCCAGGGCGTGGATAATGCGCCGGGCAGCGTCCCGATAGGCGGCGCGCACGGCTGTGCGGCTCTTCTCTTCCAATACCTGGCTTTTGTCCAGCACTTCCCGCACTTCGGGCACAGCCCGGTAAGAGGCGTCGCTCTGGATGGCTCGCCAGTAGCTGTCGAAGGAGAGCAGACCCGGCTTCTCGCTGGAGACCGGCTGGTCGAGGCGCTGCTGCATTTCCCGGCTGATCTCGCGCAGGGCCTGGCGCTTTTCGATGAGCGTCACCTGCTCGAAGGTTTCCAGATAGGCTGGGTGGATGGGGAAGAGTTCGACAAAGGCATCCAGCCGTTCGGCCATATCCCCGTAGAGTCCGGTGAAGCCTTCCAGATGGCGGCGAATCCATGTGCGCTGCTGATCGTTCTTGCGCAGCAGGCGGCGGGAAACCACATAGGCCACATCCTCGCGCACAATGCGCACCTGCTCAAAGCGATCCTTCACCCGGCGCACCGAGTCCGCGGCGAACTGAAAGCGGGGGTTGTCGAAGAGGGCTTCTTGCAGCCCGGCCACAAAACGCAGGGCTGTCTGGGAGGAGACTTCGCCCATCTCGCGCAGAAAGGCCAGGTCCAGGGCCAGTTGCTTGTCGTTGCGGTGGGTCAGGTATTCGAGCAGTTCGTCGATCATCACCAGCAGCCCCTGGCTGGGGTATTTCTCCTGGAAACGGGCCATCATCAGCACCAACGAATCTTTGGAGTTGCGCACCTGGTCCAGGGGCGGAAAGGTATAGGCAACGCCCATTTGGGCCAGCCCATCTTCCAGATAGCCAAAGACCACATCACGCAAGGGCATTTGAGTGGCCCCGAACTCCTGGCGCACCACCTGAAAGCGCCCGGCCAGCGGGGCAAGGCCCGCGGCAACCCCGGCGTGGGTGAGGCTGGCGGCCAACTCGCTGTGCTCGGCCACCGCCGAAATCACCGACATCAGATGGGATTTGCCTGTGCCATAATTGCCCACCACAAAGAGACCGCCGTTACGCTGGGAGGGGCGCAGATCGATGACCGGCAAAATCTGGCCCAGAATCATATCGCCCATACGGTCGGAGATGACGTAGCTGGAGACCAGATGGGCAGCCCGGCTGTGATCGTCGGCCCAGCGCAGTTGGACAACGCTGTCTACGGGTTCAAAGTCGATCAGGTCACGATAGTTCATTCGAATTCCTCGATGTGTATGCAGGGAAGTGAGCCGACCCGCTGGCTCTGGTGTTCGGCGTGGCCGGGAGGCGCATAGGCCAGGCGTCCCTGGCGATAGCTGCCGGGCCAGGCCACCAGCAGGGGCTGTTCCCGGCCCAGGCGTTGCAGCAGGCCATAGACGTTCGCCTGCAATTCTGGCAGAAAGAACAGTTCGATCTGGTCCAATGCACACCCCTGCCAGACGTGACCCCGGGGCGGGGTAACAAGTGTGGCGACGGTCTCGGTCAGGGCCAGACTGCGGCGGCGCTCCGGCATCTCCTGCAATGTGCGCGCCAGGGGCAAGCTGAGGGCGAGATAGTAATAGCCCATTCGCTTGGCGGCTTCCCGCAAAAGTTGGGTGCGGTGCTGCCAGGCAGCGCCAATCACCAGCACAGGTCCCCGGCCTCGTGGCGTCGTTTGTACCACTCGCTCTATCTGCTCTATCTGCCAGGCCAGCGCCTGGCCGGACAAGAGCGATGAATCAGTCACCAGTCAATATCTCCTTGCCCACACTGACCGGGTCCAGACGGCGGTTGTGCAAAATCAGCAGGTGGGTTCTGGCCCGGGAGCAGCCCACATAGAGTACAGTTGCCAGTTCCCGGCTGGCCCAGGGGTCCACCTCAGCCAGAATCACCACCCGGCGGTCCAACCCTTTGAAGGCGTGAACCGTGCGCACGGCGATATCCGTGGGTCTGCTCGGCTCCTTGCGTGTCAGTCGAAAATTGCCCAGATTCAGCCCTTCACTCAGCTTCGAGCGGTCTTCGGCTTTGGGGGTCAACACCACCAGGTCCGACGAGGCAATCCCTTCCTCATTGATTAACTGGTGCAGTCGCTGTTGGAGCGCTTTCAGCATTGCTCCGTCCGAGTCGTAGGCGATCCATTCCGGCTCCCGTCCCTGGGGGGCGCGGCAGCGAATGGATGCGCCCTGGGGATGGAAGCGCGCCACCAGTTTGTGGATGCCGGTGGTGTTGCGGCAATTCTCGCTGAGCGCAAAGGGGGCCTGATCGATCAGCCCCGGCAGCCGATCTCTGTTTCGGTAGAGGTTCTGGTTGTCATCGAAGAAGATATAGAAAATACCCTCTTTGTCATCGTGGAGGAGTGCAGAGAGACCCAACCACCACTCGTCCATAAAGTCCTGGCCTTCATCCACCACGATGGCGTCGTACTGGGGGCCAAGCTCTTCGATGGCATCCAGAAGTCTATTGGGTAGGAATTCGTTGTAATAGAGATTCGCATTCTGGGGTCGGATAGCGCGCACTTCAGCCTCGTTGATCAATGCCTCGCACAGACCGTGAAAATGCAGGACTGTCACGTTACGCGGCATGGCGATAGCCAGATGCTGGGCCAGGGCTACATTGAAACAGGTGAGGAGGACATCGAAGCCCTGCTCGGCCAGCCGCCGGGCTTTCTCCACAGCGAGCATTGTCTTGCCCGATCCGGCGCAACCCTGAATGGCCGCCCGTCGATGGTTGGCGAGGAAGTTCAGGATATTCATCTGCTGTTCGGTCAGTTCGATGATGCGTTCGTCCTCGTAGGCCAATTCCGCGCTCAGGGGCGTGCGCATCTGAAAGGAGCGGGCCAGGAGTCCGGTCACCAAGCGCAGGCGATCCTCGCCCAACGCGCCCGGCTGTCCGTCTTCCCCCTGGAAATAGACAAAGGCCCGCTCGATTCGCTCTCCGATCTGCTCCAGCCCACTACGGTCGATGACGATCTGGGCGGGCAGGTCCAGGCGCAGGCTCTGCGTTCCTGTGTCCACATCCGGGAAGACGACCGCATGGCCGAGGGTCAACCAGCGATTGTTCCACCCTGGCAGCGCTTGCAGGCCGCGGTGCAATGTATGCTTGCCTGTGCGGGCCTGTCCAGCCGGGTCTTTGATCGTATGGACAGCGCCGTTGCGGTCCGTGGATGTCCATGCGCTCCTTGCCGCGTCATAGCCAATACTGCCCCCTTTAACTTCCAATACGAGCAGACCCCAATCGGGATGGGCCACGACGAAATCGGCTTCGCCGTCATAAGCATTGGTGGCCGAACGGCTCAGCCAGGCGACGCTGTAAAAGACGGTAAATGGGTCGGGCAGGCTGCCGAGGGCGTCATAAACTCGTCGCTCTGCACTGCGAAGTGAGTCCTGCAAAGTACTTTCTGGCAAGCGCTCGGGGTATAGGTGGGCCATTGGTGGTTTTCAGTGGTGGTGTACAGGTTACTCTCGTTTGTACAGATTCCAGCGTATCTTCTCAATATTCAGGGGAAGACCCGTCAGGTGCGCCAGTTGAGTAGCCTTGCCAGCCCAGACAGTCGATTGGCGCACCTGACAGGTCTCGTGCTTACCACCAATTATTGAGAAGATACATTCCAGCCAAGTCAAATCAGCCAACGCCGCGTGTCGGTGGTGGGTTCGTTGAGGAGGGTGCGGCTCGGCGATCGTCTATGTATGCCAGGGGTAAGGGCTGGCGTT
>JACQGT010000340.1 GCA_016199425.1 Chloroflexota bacterium | reverse complement strand
GTCGCCGCAAAACTTCCTCCACCATCCCCACAATCTCCGCTTCCTTCCCGGCCAGACCGCTGCTGCGAAAGCCGATGATGGCGTTCAATTCTTCTGCGCTGCGGGGTGCGGTCTTGGCGATCTCTTTGAGCAGCCCGTTGCCGGCGATGAGATAGGATTTGCCCCGTTCAGTCACAGCCACTTTTTGGCGTAGTTCCTGCATCTTCATATAAAGCTGTCGCTCCACCCGGGGATCGACCTTTTTTACCGGTAGTCCCTCCCTCGCTGCGGGCGGTGTCCTGAGCCTGTCGAAGGAGGAGGTCAGGTGGGGGTGCGGATTCTCCCGTTGGGCGATCAGCATCGCCTCGTCATCTCCGCTGCTGGCGGTCAGCTTCACCAAATCCAAAATGACCCCGCCATATTTTTCCAGGCGGGCCGCACCCATCCCCGGCAGTTGGGCCAACTCTTCCATATGTTGGGGACGGCTCTCGGCAATGCGCAGCATCAGTTCGTTGTCCATAATGGCGTAGGTGGGAATGCCCTGCCCATCCGCTGTGCGCCGCCGCCAGCCATAGAGCGCTTTTTGCAGCGCAGTATACGTTTCCGCGGCGACCTCTTCTTCCTCTGCGATCTCGCCTTCCACCACCGCCGGAGCCTCCGCCGTGGGATCAACCATCTCCGGGTGGGCGGCCAGCCAATCCTCGCCCACAACTCGGCCCGCCATCGTCACCGCCAGCACGGGATAGCCCTGGCGCTCGTACTGGCGCAGCAGCTTGCGCTCGATCAGTTCGTCCAGCATCTCAACGATTGCGCTCTCGCCCATTTCATAGAGCCGCCCGTGATGGCGGCATTCGTTGGCGGCCACGGGTGCGCGCAGATGGCCCACCAGAATGCGCGCCAGCCCACTGCGCCCCACGGGTTTGGGCAGGCTGATCAGACAGTCGAGGAGCATCGGCTCGATGTCGGCGTCGTCGGGCAGGGGGATGTCCGGGCGTACCACCTCCGGCACTTGCGGGCGGATACCCGTGCAATTGTCGCAGATAGTGCAGCGGATGCGCGGCGGGCTGCCAAAATGGGCGCTGATAAAGCCGTGGCGACAGCTTTCGCCGGTGGCGTAGCCCACAATATCGTCGATGCGCCGTTGGCCCAGGGCACGGGATTGGGCCAACAGTCGTTCGAGACGTTCGGCCAGGTCCGCGGGGCGGGGGGGCAGATGGATCGCCATCTCCCGCTTGCTGCCCAGCAGGCTGATGACTCCGGCGGAGTGCCATTCCAACAGCCGGGCCTCGACGGTCAGCAGCGGCCAGTCCATCGCCGACGCGATGTCTTTGGCAGTGAAGGCCGCGCTGCGTCCAGGGCGCAGGGACACTTTGCGCAGGAAACGCTCCAACTCCCGCTGATCGCCGCTGACTCTGCCCGCTGTCGCACGGCTGGGCAGGCCGATTTCGATTTCGCTGGGCAGGTCAAAGCCCCGGCTGAGCAGACCGGCCCGCTCCAGTATACTCACGCCCACCCGCACTTCGGTCTCGTCGGCGTTGAGCACCTGCTCCAACCGGTGGATGTTGACCGGCCCGGAGGCGGCGGCCGGCTCTGTGCCTTCTTCCGTCTCCACCCCCAATTGGCTGGCGATGGCCGCATAGAGACGTTCCAGGGATTCCAGGCTATATTCGTCGGCTTTGGCCCAGCGGCGCAGATTGGACCAATCGTTGGCGCTGTAGAAAAGGGTGCATTGCGCAGGCAGCCCGTCGCGTCCGGCCCGTCCCGCTTCCTGATAATAGGCGGCCAGACTGCGCGGCGGATGGAAGTGGACGATAAAACGGATGTCGGCCTTGTCGATGCCCATACCAAAAGCCACTGTCGCCACCACCACCCGGCTTTGCCCCTTCATAAAACGGTCCTGCACCCCGCCCCGGTCGCTAAGCCCCGCGTGATAGGCTTCGGCGGCTACTCCTTCGCTGCGCAAACGTAAGGCCAGGCTCTCACATTTGCGGCGAGAATTCGTATAGACAATGCCGCTGCCCTCCGTCTCTGTGACAAATTTGATGAGCGCGGCCAGCTTTTCCTCGTCGTTGTGAAATTGGATGGCGGAGAGGTGTAAATTCGTGCGGAAGATGTCCAGCGCGACGACCTGGGGACGCTCGGGGTGGGGCAACGCTGCATCGCCGTTTCGACTCAGGGTGTCCAGGATTTCGTCGCGCACCTGGGGGGGCGCGGTGGCGGTCATCGCCAGGGCGGGCGGGTCGCCCAACTCGGCGCGCGCCTCCTGAATAAAGAGATAGTCCGGGCGGAAGTCGTGACCCCACAGGCTGACACAGTGGGCCTCGTCCACCACAAAAAGGCTGAGACCCGCATCCCGCAGCGCGCGCAGGAAAGGGCGTTGACGCAGGCGTTCGGGCGCGGCGTAGACCAGTTTGTAGCGCCCCGCGGCCACCCCTTCCATACGCTGTTTCAGTTCGTCGTCGTCCAGGCTGCTGTTGATGAAAGTGGCTTTGGACTGGGCCAGCGCAGGTAGCCCCTCCACCTGATCCTTCATCAAGGCGATGAGGGGGCTGATGACGAGGGTGGCGTGTTCCAATTCCAGACCGGGTAGCTGGTAGCAGAGGGATTTGCCCGCACCTGTGGGCATCACCGCCAGTACCGATTCCCCGCGCAGAACCGACGCGATAATCTCCGGCTGGCCGGGGCGCAGGGTCCCAAAGCCAAAATTGCGGATGGCGGCCAGCTTCACCTGGCGCGCCTCGCTGCTGCTGACGGGGATGCGTTCCGGACCGCTCAGCGCGGCGTAGACCTGGCCCAGATCGCCCCCCTTTTGCACCAGACCAATGATCGGGGCCAGTGCTGTCTGCAGCGCCTCCTGATGGATCAGATGCTGGCGTTCGATCTCCAGGGCAACTGCGTTGGCGCTCTGCTGGTTGCCGAGCACTTCGTGTAGTTTCTGAAGGGCGCGCAGTTGGGGGACTGTTGTGCCGGAGGGGATGCCTGCGCCCAGCCGGGCCGCCATCTCTTGGGCGGTCGCCCAGCGGTGTCCCTTCGATAAACTCAGGACATCGCCTGAGCCGGTGGGTTGAGCTTGTCGAAACCTTGTCGAAGGGTCGTTTTGAGCCAGGGCAATGTGGGCGGAGGTGATGAGGCTGTCAATATCGCTGGGGCGGGCGGCCAGCAGCACGTCGAGGAGTTCCCGCGCCCGCTCTGGTTCACCCAATTCGGCATAGACCGCGGCGGCCGCGTTGACCGCTACGCTGTGCAGGGGATGGGCCTGGCTAATGTCGTCGGCCACCGCTTTGGCCGCCGCACTGTGGCCGGCGGCCAGGGTGACACGGCTCTCCAATGCCTGGCTGGCAATCGTCGTGCTGCGCCGCTGGCGGCGCTCGATGGCTTCCAGCGCTTTGGGCAGCTCTCCCAGAGAAAAATGGGCCTCGGCCTCCCGGTCCAGAAAAGCCAGCAGGGGGCCGTGCAGTTCCCAGTAGACGGCCAGCAGGGAGAGCGTCTCGGTGGGCGTGCCCCACAGCTCGATAAAATCGAGCAACTGGTCGCGCAGTTCCGGAGGCAGCGCGCCGGCCTGGGCGGTGGTCAAGTCATAGGTGGTGAGGAGGGAGGGTGTGCTGTCGGGCATATTTTATGAATGATTCGTTGTTAGTTGTCAGTCAGCAGTAATCAGTTATCAGTAATCGTCAGTTACTACTGCTTACTGTTCACTGATTACTGCACGCAAAGTGAACGTCTGTCTCGCCAAAGTATAGCACGGGGTAGCCTGAGTCGCAACGAAGAGGGAACTTTTGGGTTATAGTTTTGACGAAGGCAAAGCTGCTCCTCTATAATCGGAGGAGGAAGTGGCCGGTGGCAAGTAGACGTGCCAGACCAGTGAGCGCAGATTGAGCGGTGTCCTGAGCCTGTCGAAGGG
>JACQGT010000339.1 GCA_016199425.1 Chloroflexota bacterium | reverse complement strand
GACCATTTCTGGTCTGTTGAAGAACTTTTATCTCTCAACGGTCCTCGCAAATCCCTCCAAGCTCTTTTGTAGTCCTACCGTACCTTAGATTGGCAACCGTATAGTTGACCCCAGCAATCCGACCTTGCAAGTGTATCTGATGAAACGAAAAAAGCAGCCCAGCGATGGTTTGATCGCCATTCTCAATTCCCAACGAGACTTCGAGATTCTGCAGCGGGAGGGCTGGTATCGCATCCCCGTGACCAGCGCGCCCCGGCGCTGGCCGCCCCGCTGGCTGGCCTTCTACCAGACGAAAGTTTTCGAGGCAGAGCGCTACGCCGTGCGCTACTACGGCGAAGTCGCAGGGATCGAGAGCGTGCGGCGTGCGGCGCTTTTCCCCCACGAAGGACCAAATCCCAAATCAAACAGAGAGTATTACAAAGTCTCCCTGCACGAACTCAAAATGCTCCCCCAACCAATCCTCAGTCGCCGCCCTCGGCGCATCGTCTTTGTCCCGACCACCTGGCAGAAGTTCACTGCCGCAAGTGAATTCAACGACCTCTTCGACGAGAGTCCGCTGGAAGACGATCTGTGGAAGGCCCTCCGTTCCTGGGATATTCAGGCCGAGCGCCAGTGGCCGCTTGACGTGGGCAAGCAGTTTTTTGCCCTGGACTTTGCCATCTTTTGCAATGGGGGGAGGAATATCGACGTAGAAACCGATGGGGACAGCTATCACATCGGCAAAAAGGAGGGTATTCGGGATAGGCGACGCAACAATGCCGTAGCAACTGTTGGTTGGCAAGTCCTACGTTTCAATACTCTGGAAATTCGGGAACAGATGGCGGAATACTGTATGCCGAAGATTCTTGAGACCATTAATCAACTGGACGGTCTGCAAGAGGAAGCAGCCGCCCCCCGGCTTTTCTATTCCACCGCCGAAGGTACAGCCCAGCAGCTTTCCCTGCTGGAAGGCGGCGAAGAGTATGACGCGGATGAGTGAGCGTAGGTTGGGTTCTTGCCGTCGGGGATCGCCGAATGTCCAGTCACGTGTGCGGCGAGAACCCAACGGGGCGGCGGTCAATGGAGGTATGGATTGACAATCCGACGGTCAATGATGTATATTTTGTACAGTTTTATAATTTTGTACAAAACGAAAGAATCGGCTTGCCTCGGATCGGAGACAACTCCTATGCTGAAAACGATCACCTCCTCAGATCTGCGGGTTCAGGTAAAACAGGTTCTCAATGAAGTCGGCTACGGCCAGAACCAATACGTTGTGGAAAAGTTTGGTGAACCCACCGCGGCGATTATTAGTATAGCGGATTTTCGCTTGCTGCAAAAGGTGCGACAAGCCCAGTCCGCGGCTGCGTTGGCCGATGTGGTCGCTACCGTGCGCCAGCGCGGCCAGGAGCTGGACATGGCCGAGTTGACGGTGTTAATGGAAGAGGCACGCGCCGACTATTATCACTACCCTCTGCGCGGCACTGGTCGCGTTGACCTCGATCCGTCTGCGCCTGTGTTGGCAGCAGACGAGTGGGACGCTGCACGGGGGAAATTGCTCAATGATTCTGCTTGACACACACATCTTCCTCTGGTGGGTGGTTCAGCCGGATCGGTTGACCGTAGCGCAATTGGAGGCCATCCGCAACAATGAGGGTGACAGCCTCGGTGTCAGCGCGATCACCTGTTGGGAGGTTGCCAAACTGATTCAACTTGGCCGCATTGAATTGGGGCGGGATGTGGGTGAGTGGCTCGAATTCGCGTTGGCTTATCCGGGAAAGAAGCTGTTGCCGTTGACACCGCGGATTGCTGTTGCTTCCACCCAATTGCCAGAAGGATTTCGCAGTGATCCGGCAGATGAAATTTTGGTGGCAACCGCGCGTGTTTACAACTGCCCACTGGTCACATCAGATCGAAAATTGCGTGAGTATCCCCACGTAACCTCTGTTTACTAAATGACTCAATCCCCTACCCTCGCGCCGTTGACCTCCCCCGCCTATCGCCGCTAGCTGTGGAGCAGTGATGGGCGTAGGTTGGGTTCTCGCCGCCGGGGATCGCTGAACGTCCCGTCACGTCTGCGCCGGAAACCCAACGGATTGCCCAGGCGTGTACCCAACACGCCTGGGATGATTTGTGGAAGCCGGATGTGATCGTTCGGCGTGTGCCCAATCTACAGATCGATTCCCACCACCTCGAAATCCGTCACTAAAGGCACTTTGACCCACAACCGTCCTTCTTCAACCGCAAACGGAACGTCCTGCCCCGCCCGCAGCAGACGCACCCCGCGCACGGATACCTCATTGGGCAGACGCAGGCAGACAGTGAACGCTCCCACGGGGATCAACTCGCGCATGGCCCCGCGCATGGCAAAGGGGTTGGTCAGGTTGACCAGATGGACAGCCAGGGATGCCTTCTGCTGCCAGACCGCCACGTCCAGCAGACCCGAGCCGCTGACCGTCAGCAGGGGATCATCCCCGGCAGCCCAGACCGCGGCATTGCCCAGCAGCCGCCCGTGATCCGGCGTCAACAGTTCCCAGAAGGCCCGGTCGATGTCCCAGGGGAAGTAGACCACCCGGCCCAGCCCCACCTGGCGTATGTAAACCTCCGGCGTTTCCGTGGCCGGCTGGCGAGGGTAGACCTCTTCCATCGGCAGGTCTGGGTAAGGGGGGACGAGGGTGAGGGGTGTGGCAGCCAGGGGCGCGGTCGGTGTGGTGGGTAGGCGGTAGACGCCGTGGATGGGGCGTTGGGCGTCCTCCAGCCCGGCCAGCAGGGGATGAACCGAACCGTCGGCAGCATCTTCCACCCGCAGATAGGCGTTCTTCATCGGCCCTTCTACCGGTCCGGCTACCGACGCGCCGAAGAGATCGGCCAGTCCAAAGTCAGGCCGAGGCGCGCCCGTCTCGTCGTAAAGGGATGTCTCGTGGGTGGCGACCAGCCCGCCGCCCGCTTCCACAAAGGCGCGTAGCTGGGCGCACTGCTCGTCGGAAAGGCAGGCGACGTTGGGCAGGATCAGCGCTTTGAAGCGGCTGAGCCGGGCCGGGTCGAGCAGCTCGTCGTGGACCATCTCGAAGGGGATGCGCGCCTCCACCAGCGCCTGATACCAGCCCAGCGTGTGGTCCTCCACCGTTGCCTGGGCCGCCTCGCCGCCGTAGAAGGCAGCCGTCTGTTGGGAGTAGACCAGCCCTACTTCGGCCAGGTTGGCTTCGTTGCGCAAATACGGCTCCGCGTCCGCGTGCCAGCGGTAGAGCTCCTCTACCACCGGCAGCCAGCGCCCGTCGTGGACTGTGCCGCTGAATTTGGTGAACCAGGGACGCATCCCCTGGGCGATGGCGTCCCCCACCCAGACCCGCAGCTCCGGCCCAGTCTGCACCGAATCCTTCCAGCGGTACTTCTCCTCCACGCCTACGCTGAAGATGCCGCCCACGGGCTTATCGCCCAGCGCGGCCCGGTACTCCTTGCCGTTCTTGCCCGCGGCCCAGGGGGGCATCACCCCGTGGCGGGACTGGCGGTCGGCAAAGAGGATGTAAGCCCTTTCCCCCACCCGGCGCATATTGAGTGTGCTGAGCGCGCCGCCGCCGGAATTGGGCACGTAATGGCCCTCCGGGTTGATGGCGCGCAGATTCCGATCCCACAGATCCCAGAGAGCAAAGAGCCGATCCTGCCGCCACTGCATGTAGGCCCGCCGCGCCGGGTCGCGGGGATCGCCCGTGCGGGGCAGGGCCAGACCGCCGCTGGCCTCGGCAAAATTGCGCTGGCAATGTTCGCAGTAGCACATGCCGCTGCCCGCCCAGCGGTTGCCAAAGAGCGCGTCCACCCGGTATTCCCGCATAATTTCGTTGTTAACGGCGGTCATAAACTCAAAATTGTAGGGTCCCAGCGCACAGGTGACCCAGACGCCGGGCGTGGCCCAGTGACGGCGGGGCTGGCCGTTGGCTTCTACCGCGATCCAATCCGGGTGTGTTTCAAAAACGTCATTGCGGGCCGCGTGGGGGTCCGTGCGCGCAATGACGGCCATGCCCATCTCCCGGCAGCGGGCCACAGCCTCGCCAAAGAGGTCCCGGCTGCCCAGGCGGTCGCTGCGGTGGTGCAGGGGGATTTTCGTGGGGTAATAGGCGATGTAGCCGCCGGTACTTAGCACCGCGCCGTCGGCTGCGATGCGGCGGAAGTAGTCCATCCAGAAGTCCAGATCGATGACCGCGGGGTCGTCTTCCGTAAAGGTCAACTGCGCCCAGCGCATAGGGCGGGCGGGCCAGGAGGGGGAGGGAGGCATTCGAGGCTCCTATGGGTGGTGGGATGGTGGGATGCGTATTGCGTATTGCATAAGGTGGCATAGCCACAAAAAGTCTCCCGCAGAGACGCAGAGGAAAAGCGCAACTAACGCATGTGACGCGGTGTCCTGAGCCTGTCGAAGGGTCGATCTTTT
>JACQGT010000350.1 GCA_016199425.1 Chloroflexota bacterium | reverse complement strand
CTTGCTGCGCCCGCTGTGCGTCGGGCGCAGCAAGCAGCGCCCCTACGGTATTTCTGTCAATTGATGCTTGACGAGACACTATACGCTCAACTGTTCATTGAGCCAGTTGCTGACGAGGCTTGCTTCCATCTCTACCTGCTCACCGCTGCGCAAATCCTTGACGCCCACTACCAGCCGGGCAAGTTCGTCTGGCCCCAGCAGCAGGGCAAAGGAGATTTTGCGATCTTCTGCATATTTGAACTGCCGCCCGTAGCGGTCCAGGTCCGGGTAGAGGTCCACCCGTAGACCGGCCGCCCGCAGCCGGTGGGCCAATACCAGAGACGCGCCCTGGGTGCTGGCGTCGAATTGGGTCACCAGCACCTGGGGTTGCCCAGCCAGGTGGTCAGGGAACATCCCCCGCTCTTCCAAAATCAGCAAAATCCGTTCCAACCCCAGGCTGAAGCCACAGGCAGGCAGCGTCTGGTTGCTGAACATCCCCACCAGATCGTCGTAGCGCCCGCCGCCGCCGCCGGAACCGCTCAGCCCAGGAAATTCGATCTCGAAAATAGCGCCGGTGTAATAGCTCAGCCCCCGGGCCAGGAAGGGGTCCAGGCGCAGGTGGGGGGCCGCGGGGCCGTAGCTGCTCAGGGAGAGTACATCCTTCAGCCCGGCCACGCCGCGGCTGCCCTGCTCCGAGCTTTCCAGCAGATCGCCCAGCCAGCCCATACGTTCGCTTTCGTTGCCGGGCACGTCGGCTATCGAACGCATCAACGCCGCGGTGGACCCCTGACTGACGCCCCGCTCCACCAGTTCAGCCTGCACCCCGGCCAGCCCAATCTTGTCCAGTTTGTCCACGGCCACCAGGGCCGCGCCCTCCAGCTCTGCCGGGATGCCCGCCACTTCCATCAGCCCGCGCAACACGCCCCGGTGGTTCAGGCGGATGGCAAAGCCGCTCTCGTCGTTGCCCTGGAAGCCCAATTCCTGCAACACCTGTGCGCCAGCGGCCAATACCTCCGCTTCCACCGCGGGGCTGGTGGACCCCACAATGTCCACGTCGCACTGGTAGAACTCCCGGTAGCGCCCTTTGGCCGGGCGGTCGGCCCGGTAGACCGGCGCAATCTGGTAGCGTTTGAAGTAGCGGGGCAGCTCGTTGCGATATTCGGCCACGATGCGCGCCAGGGGGACGGTGAGATCGTAGCGCAGACCCGCGTCGGCGATGCTTTCCTCCGTCGGGTTCTCTTCCAGGGCGCGCTGCAATTTGTCGCCCCGCTTGGCCACGCGGAAGATGAGCTGGTCGCCCTCCTCGCCATATTTGCCCAGCAGAGTATCCAAACGCTCCATCGCTGGTGTTTCCAGGGGTTCAAAGCCATAGCGCTGGTAGACCCGCTCAATGACATCGAGTACATAACTACGACGCAGCGCGTCCACGGGCAGAAAATCCCGCGCGCCGCTGATGGGTTTGGTGTTGAACCGGGCCATATCTTTGCTCCGTTGGTTGGGGGAAAACGAACTCTATCTACCAGATTGTACCACTTTTATAAAGAGCAGGGAATAAGAGATTCCTGGAAAGAATGGGCCGAGGAGACGCGACGCCCCGGTGAAGTCCTCCTGCATACCTGCCCACACACAAAACCCAATTGGATGGAACGGATCGGGCTGTGATAGAATTAAAGACAAGTATATGTACGACTTTGGGCAAATATCGTGTCAGCCATCAAATGTAGAAATACCGTAGGGGCGCTGCTTGCTGCGCCCCACGCACAGCGGGCGCAGAAAGCAGCGCCCCTGCCTATCACTTGATGCGTTACCAGATAGAAGACGCCTTGCGCGTCTGTAGTGTAGAATTTGTAGAATTCGTAGAATTTATGGAACAAACGAACACCAACCAATCAAGCCGTCCGGCTTCCTATATCCCCACTTCGTCCAATGGCTCTGTCGGCAATTCCCCCTTGCAGACGTTGGGGGCGTTGCTGCGCGAGCGCCGGGAACAGCGCAGCGCATCCCTGGCCGATGTGGAAAAGGCCACCCGCATCCGCCAAAAATATCTGGCCGCCATCGAGGCCGACGAGTGGCATCTGCTGCCCGGCGAAGTGGTGGGCCGGGGCTTTCTGCGCAACTACGCCAATTTTCTGCGTCTGGACGCCGACGGTCTGATTGAGCGACGGCGGGCCGCCACCGACCCAACCCTGGCCCGTAGCCTCTCCCGCACCAGCGCGGGATCGGTTCTGCCGCCTGTGCGCCAGGTGGATTATCGGCCCAAAGATGTGGACCTGGTGGAGACACCGGTCAGCGATATGCTCAGCGAATATGTGGCTGCCGGGCGCGATTGGTTTGCGCCAATCGTGACGGCGCTCTTTGTGATTGGGATTATCTTTGTATTGGGCTGGGGTCTGCGCCAGATCGGCGGACAGGTGGGCGATCTGTTGGATGGTCTGCAAGAGCGGGCGTCCACTGTTGCCCCGGCCAGCAGCGGGCAGAACGCGGCCACGGCTACAGCGGCAGCCGATGCGGGTGTAGCCGGGCGCGGCATAGATGGAAGCGGTGGCACAAGTGGTGGAGAAAGTGCAACGCCCGTCACGAGCGGCGGCGGTGTGGCTATCGCGCCCCCAGCCACCGCTACACCCACCCCTCTGCCGCCGACAGCGACGGATACACCGCCGCCGCCGACACCCACACCGACCGAGACGCCGCTTCCCTTGCCAACGTCCACGGATACGCCGGTGCCCCTGCCCACGCCGGAGCCAGTGGTCGTGGTGG